>CAMLEX010000702.1 GCA_946479055.1 uncultured Bacteroidota bacterium
AGTGTCGGGACAAGTAGTGCGGAGATTGTATCTCCGCAGCAGCCCAAAGAATCTTGTGTTACATTTATTTCTCAAATAGTTGGGCAAAGGCAGACGACACTTAAAATATATAGGAGGACAAAAATTATTTTTGGGATTTTAGTTGTTTTGGGATTTCTTTAGCAGCGGTTCGGAAGGGGACGTATTTCAATACCAGTTCTTCGCCAATCTGTGACTGTTGTGCGCTACCAGTGAATTTTTTAATAACTCAAACTCTCCTATGAATACCGAATGGCATTTCCCCATTATGATAGTTGCATCAATTGCGATATTCATTTTGATCATGAAAATTGTCCTCCAAAAAAGTGATTTCAAGTTAAAGCGTCAGCAAATATTTTTTCTATCAATAATTGTTGTGGTTTTTGGAATGCTATTCGGAAAGTATGGCGCAACTTCTGGATTGCCCTGGTGGCTTTATTATCCCATCCCAATGTTGATAACGGTTTTGCTTCCCCCTGTTTTTTTTAAATTTGAAAGCCGACAGACATTCACATATTTAATATTAAGCTTCCTGTCGGCTCCATTTATTCATTCTCTTTTTTCCTTTTTCTTAGGCTGGACAGAATATATGCCGTTCTGGAAAATCCCCTTTATTGGAAACTTGTAAGAACTAAAGCGAAAGCAGGGTACAACAGAAGGGGGTGTTTGACACGTATGCTGGAAACGTTTTCCTGCTGTTGTTCTTTCCGATAGGAATTTGGTTTGTGCATCCCAGGCTTCGCAAAATCTTTTCGGGTTACATCGAAAGCCTGCCTGCAACATAAGGTTCCTATGTAAATCGGTACGAGAGGAATAATATGTTTATCAACGGTATTACATAAACTATTTTAAGACGCCGGGGGATTGAAAGATTGTAGTTGCTTAAGCCGGCATATATTCTATTGATGATACAATCATTCAAAGTTTTTTGTCTGTTACTAGCTCTGGTCAGAGAGTTCTGGCTGTTTAAATTTTATTCACCTTACAACCGTCACCCGCAAAAAGGTAGCCGGAATCGAAGTTGAATTGTTGTCGCCGCTATGATTTTGATTGACAAATAAATCTTCTAATTCCCGCTGCAGGTTCGCTGCCTTTCCATTTTTTTCTGCAGCTTCAAAGGCGTTCATGGTGGGACCGTAATAATCTTTGAACCGGCTCACCAGTTCTTTCGGTCCATAAGGAGCATTAAATGTAAATGTGTCCCGGATGAAAGAGATATTTTCTTGCGGCACGCCGGCAGCAGTGAAGCGTTCTATCACATTGCTTTCGACACCCCATAACATCGGGCTGATAAAACCTTCCGGTGGCGGTGGCGTATAAGCCGAACTAATCTTTAATATTTGCGCTACGAGAGTGGGGTCTCCCGGTATCCAGTTGCCCATCACTATTCTTCCACCAGGCTTGGTAACCCGTACCATTTCCCTTGCTACATCAAATGGTTTTGGTGCGAACATCGCACCAAAAATGCTAACCACCAGGTCAAAAGACTGGTCCTTCAGTTCATGCAAGTTTGTAGCATCGCCTTCCTGCATAGTACAATTGGAGATGGCTTCCGCTTTTACTCTTTTGTTTCCAGCTTCAACAAGATTGGTGGCAATATCCACACCTAAAACATTCGCGCCCAATTTTGCTTCGGGTATCGCTGTAGTGCCATCCCCGCAGCCGAGATCAAGAACATTAAGACCTTTAGTGATGCCTAATTTGGCGACCAATGCTTCGCCGCTTTCACGCATGGTTTCAGCGATTTGGGTGAAATCACCCTTTTCCCATAATGCTTTGTTTGGATTCATGTGTTTGATTTTTTAGGATATCCAAATTAAACTTTAAAAACTATTTATTGATTACCAGTTAGTGGTATATCAACAACTATTCACGATTGCGGCTATGACTAGCGGTCGTTTAACTTTAAAACCGGGATGCTTTAAAATACTGATGGATTGTCCTGACGACAATCCAAAATATATAGCATCAACTGCTTAATTTTCAATGATGCAATTTTTTATATATTGCGGGTAATAACAGTAATCAGCCTGTTGATAGCAATGCTATTGAATACATCCTGCATATGGAAAAAGTAATTTCAAAAGAAACGGAATCGGATTTAATAAAGTTAGGGCTGTATCAAGTTGTTGGTGGTGCAGTGGGACTAATTTTAATCCTTTGGAGTATTTATAAAAGTCCACTGATGTCGGGACTTCTGGTTCTGATTTACCTATTAGTCCTTCTATTTTTTGGGTATTCAATTTTATGTGGGATACTTTGCCTTAAGCTAAAGAAAAATGCCTTGGAATATTCCTTAGTTAATCAGATCCTCCAAGTAGTTGGATTTGCCATGATGGGGTTTGCATTTAAATATGTCGCAGGCTTCTTTTTAACAATTGGCCTTAACTTGAGCGATTCTATTAAGTTTGGCTTTGGTGCAGGTATATCAAAATTTGATTTCAACTTCAATAACGAACGAGAACGTTTTGAATTGGACTTCAATTTGATTGCATTTGCTTTGATATATTGGATAGACAGGCTTATGAAAAGAGTAAAACAGGAAATAACTTTAAGACAAATTAATGCAATTGGCGACTCATAATGCACTGCTACCAACAAACGGGTTGGCGTCATCGTAACGATCCCTCCGACAACAACTAAAACTTCCCGACATTTTACTTCGAAAAAAAATAATTGCAGATAAATTTGCGCAACTCAAAAGTTGCGTATATATTTGCAACCTTTGAGTTGCGTAATTAAATATTGAAAAATGAAACAAGATATATTCCAAGCCATAGCTGACCCAACACGTAGGGCTATTTTAACTTTAATTGCAATTCAGGCATTAACACCAAATGCAATGGCGGAAAAATTTGATATGAGCCGACAAGCAGTATCCAAACATATTAAAGTATTACAGGAATGCGAATTGGTTAAACCTGAGCAGTCTGGTAGAGAAATTTATTATCACTTTAATCCAAAAAAAATGCAAGAATTTGACAATTGGTTAGCCCAATTCAGGAAAATTTGGGAAACTCAATTTAATCAACTTGACAAAGTATTATCAACAATTAAAAAAAAGAAAAAATGACAAACAATTTGCTATTTGATTTTACCGTTGACAAAGCAACAAAAACGGTATTCATAACCAGGGAATTTGATGCCGACCTTTCACTGGTATGGGATGCATTTACCAAACCGGAAATTCTTGACCAATGGGTGGCCCCTAAACCATATGCGTCAAAGACAAAAGCTATGGAAA
>CAMLEX010000703.1 GCA_946479055.1 uncultured Bacteroidota bacterium
CGGTATCAATTGATAAAAACGCAAATACACCTGTACCCCGATCTATATATATTTCTATTGCATCCATGCCTTGCTTTTTCCATACTATCTCTGGTTTGCCGCCTTCTACTAATCGTATTCTTATTTCTGCTTTTATGTCTACAGGTGTGTCCGGTACTTCCGGACCTTCTATGCCAAGATCCTGTCCATCTGCTATGGTATAATTGCTACTGCTTTTTACTACATTGGCTATTGCTGTTGCTCTTGGAAATATTCCTGGTAATACCGCCGTTGGTGCTACACCTAAATCAGGTGGCTCAGGTACTACGCTGGGGCTGGCTCCTGCTGGTATGCCATCTCTTAATTCATTTTTCCATTGTGTCATTTTTTTGTTGTAGTCTTCGGTGAGTGCTTTTGCATTCATCCAGTAAGTAAAGTACGCATTGCTATTGGTCATGTCGGTTACTTCCAGTGCTGCTATGTTATACTTTGTTGCATAGGTAGGAAGTTTGATTGCAAATGTGTTGAGCCATTGTTGTTTTTCTAAATCCGTTCTTGGAAGGAAATACTGTTTTGCCATTTTAAATTTGGTTTAATGGTGAAAAAAGAAAAATGTTTATTGCTACTAGTCATTTGCCTTAAACCTTATTACTCTGTCTTAAACTTTGATTAAGCTGATTAAATGATTGACTATGATGAATACAATTTAGAATCATCGCCCATCAATCCTTCATTTTATCATTGTACAGACAATTAACCGTTATTAAGCGTTTGTACGCAGGTTAATCTTAATTGTCTTTTTATCTTTCGGCTTACTTCTCTTTCTTTTGTCTTGAACTCTGATAAATTGATTAAATGAAATACTACGATAAGTAAGCATCCTGATAGCGAGTTAACTGGCAGAATAATTAACTGCGCCATGGAGGTGCAATAATTCAATTTTAAACCCGTCGAATTCGACTGCTTATAACTTAAGATCAGCAATACCTTATTTTTTCAATCAATAATTATTTAACTATGTCAATCAAAAAGAATCACACCATATCGGTACAAGGAATTTCTATTGCGATAATCCAGGAAAACCAATCCGATTATATATCGTTGACTGATATGCTAAAAGCTAAAGACGGTGATTTCTTTATCTCCGACTGGTTAAGAAACAGAAATACGGTTGAATTTCTTGGAATTTGGGAAAAAGTTCATAACCCGGATTTTAATTATGGCGAATATGCCATAATTAAAAGTCAGGCAGGACTAAATAGCTATAAATTAAGCGTTAAGGAATGGGTAGACAAAACAAACGCCGTTGGTCTTAAAGCTTCGGCCGGAAGATACGGCGGTACATACGCACATAAAGACATTGCTTTTGAATTTGGCATGTGGGTAAGTGCCGAATTTAAGGTTTACCTCATCAAAGAATTTCAGCGTTTAAAAGAAGAAGAAAATAATGCTAAAAATCTTGAATGGAATCTTCAGCGAATGCTGGCGAAAATAAACTACCGCATACATACTGATGCTATCAAAGAAAACCTGGTGCCTGCTGCCCTTACTCCCCAACAAAAAAACTATGTGTATGCCGATGAAGCTGACTTGCTTAATGTAGCCTTATTTGGTAAAACAGCTAAACAATGGCGGGATGAAAATCCGATAATTAAAGGCAACATCAGGGATATAGCATCTATTGAGCAACTGGTGGTATTATCAAATTTAGAAAGCATAAACGCCGTGTTAATTAAACAACGCCTTACTCAATCCGAACGCCTGCAGCGATTAAATGAAACAGCAATTTTCCAAATTCGGTCTCTTATTGCAAATCCTGCCGTAAAAAAACTTAAGTAACAATATCACGTAAACATGTCAAAGATCTTTTACTATCTCACCGCTGCAATCTCCATTTGAATCAACAACCACTCACCCCGCATCATCAACCACTCCTCCGTTGTAAGCGCACGCCATTTTGCACTGACGCAATAGAACTGCTAACGCTCGACCAATCACTCGTTGTTATCGCCGGGTTTGTGCTAGTGAGTGCAGCGAAACTCTGCACTGACTTCCAGCTTTGCGGTGTTGACACAAAATAGTTGGGCGAGCTCAACCAGCTTTGCGTTGGCAGTACACTGAAACTTTGCACTGCCTCCCACCTTGTCGTAGCGAGCGCAATGGAACTGTGCACTCGCTTCCAATCATTCTGCGTGCACGCAGAATCGTTGGGAGAGCACGTATTTTTATATAAAGAACTGATTTTGAAAGCCTTGTACGTAGTTGCAATACGGACAGAATTACTGCGTGCTATTATCTGTCCTCCGGGGTCTTCGAAGAGACCCCGGAATTTTGTTATCCTTGACCGTTTACTATCGAAGGCCATTGATGGTTTTTGATTGTTCTTCATAAAACCCCTCCTTCTTCAAAAACATCAACATCGGATCCAGCCATTCATTAACAGGTAATCTTTGTGTAAAACCATGATTTCCTTTTGGATAAATATGTAGTTCCGCATCAACGCCTTCCATTTGCAGCCAGCGGTACATTTGAACGCTGTTCTCGACATCCACTATATTATCATCGCCTGCATGTGTGATATAAGTTGGTGGAGTTTTTTGCGTTATGTTTTCCGTGGCAGTAAAAAACTTTACTTGTTCCTTTGTGGGATTTGAACCTAATAGATTTGTCATGGAACCAATATGCGTAAGCGTTCTGTCCATACTGATCACAGGATAAACCAGGATCATAAAATTCGGACGCAGGTTAGTGTTTTCTTTATTTGGTATATATGCTTGAGTGTAATGGGTACCGAGCAAGGATGCCAAGTGGCCTCCGGCGGAGTAGCCGATGACTCCAATTTTAGTGCTGTCAATGTTATATTCCCGCGCATGCATGCGTATGAGCTTTATTGTCTGTTGCGCATCCATCAGTGGGGCCATACTCATATCTCTCATCGCCGCCTCCCTGGGTACACGGTATTTAACAACAACAGCTGCAATTCCTTTTTGGATAAAAGCATTGGCTATGGGTGTTCCTTCTGTTGCCGTTGCAAGTCCCGTGTAAGCACCTCCGGGAAAAATTATGATTCCAGTACCAATAGACTTTCCCTTTGCTGGCAAATAGATGGTAAGACTTGGTTTATCGTTTTCTGATAATTCGCCGAGGCTATTAGGAATAGAATCCGCATATAAAGGAATAACTTGTTGTGAATAAGCGTTGTGAGCAAAACATACTGATACGCTAAAAATTATAAAGAATCCAGAGCGAATGCTGTTATTGATAATAATTCCGGAGCGAAAT
>CAMLEX010000704.1 GCA_946479055.1 uncultured Bacteroidota bacterium
AAGAAAAGGCTAAAGCTAAATTTAAAGATCTGAGTGGCGGGCAAAAGCAACGATTTTCTGTAGCAACAACATTGATCAACCAGCCAAGAATAATTTTTTTAGACGAACCCACTACCGGTCTTGATCCGCAGGCAAGAAGAAGTTTATGGGAACTGATCAAAAATATCAGGGATAGGGGAACTACTGTTATCATTACCACGCATTACATGGACGAAGCTGAATATCTTTGCGATCGTATTGCTATTATTGATGCGGGAAAGATAGTCGCTTTGGATTCACCCGATGAAATGATTGATAAATTAGTAGCTACCGGTTTTGAACGTCCTAAGGAAGTGAAGAAGGCTAACATGGAAGATGTATTTATTCATTTGACGGGGCATGCGTTGAGAGAAGAATAATGTGCAAATGTGAAAATGAAACATTTTGGAAGGTTATTTTTGCTGTTATTGGCTATTTCACTATTGACTTTTCACTTTTGACCATTCACCATTCACTATATGAGTATTCAAAATAAATTAAAAGATTTTATGAATAATAAAATTGATGCGCAGAAAAAAGCTGGTGAAGCTTTTATGCAGACCAACAAAGAAAACCCCGGAGTTATTGTATTGCCCGAAGGATTGCAATACGAAGTATTGAAAGAAGGTACCGGTAAACAGCCCGTTATAAGCGATGCAATAAAAGCGCATTACAAAGGCGCTTTGCTGGATGGTAAAGAATTTGACAGTTCGTTTAAAAGAAACCAACCTTTCTCAGCACCATTGCGTTCTTTGATCAAAGGATGGCAAATAGCTATTCCCCTGATGAAAGAAGGAAGTCATTGGCGGTTGTGGATACCTTCTGATCTTGCTTATGGCGACAGGGGAGCAGGGGGAGATATTCCCGGAGGTGCCACGCTTATATTTGAAGTAGAATTATTAGAGATACTTAAATAACAGCTTATGCCGACTATGATCGACCCACGTTATCCGATTGGTAAATATGAAGCACAACCATTTTCCATTGAAAAAAAAGTAGAATGGCTGGCAGATATAAAATTCTTACCACTGGCATTGGAAAATGCTATTCTGAATCTTGACGAAGAGCAACTACAAACCCCTTATCGTGAAGGTGGCTGGACGGTTCATCAATTAGTTCATCATGTGGCGGATAGTCATATCAATGCTTACTGTCGTTTCAAGCTGGCTTTGACTGAAGAAAATCCAACAATAAAACCTTACGAAGAAAAGCTGTGGGCCGAAATGAATGATGTACAGAAATTACCGATTAATATTTCTCTTACATTATTACATGCATTGCATCGTCGTTGGTACGAATCATTGAAATATGTAAAAGATGATGAATGGAACAACCGAACCGTCTTTCATCCGGAACATAAAAAAACAATGCGGCTCTGGTTCCTGCTGGGGATGTATGCGTGGCATGGCAAACATCATGTGGCGCATATTACGTCCCTGAGGGAACAAAAGGGTTGGTAAGAAAGAGTTTGTAGTTTATAGTTTGTTGTTTATGGTTATTTAGGTCGAAACGAATTTACGATTTTATGGGCCTCATTATGAGCTAAAAATATAAATAACTGCCTGCTTAATTTTTTTTTATAACGCTTTAATTTTTACGAGAGTTGTTTCGATTTTTCAGAACAACAAACCATAAACCATAAACTACAAACCCTTCATGAATTGGAAAATCCTCTCTTCCGAATATCTGTTTAATGATCTGTGGTTCAAAGTAAGAAAAGATAAATGCGTCACTCCGCAGGGAAAGATCGTTGATCCTTATTATGTATATGAATTTCCAACATGGGTAACAGCTGTAGCGCTGACAGAAGATGGAAAAGTTGTTTTGGAAAAACAATATCGCCATGCTTTGGGAGAAACCTGTATCGAGATACCCGGTGGCTGCGTAGATGATACAGACAGCAGCCTGGAAGAAGCAATAAAAAGAGAATTGCTTGAAGAAACAGGCTATAGTTTTTCTTCTTATGAATACCTGGGAAAAATATCAGCAAATCCATCTACCAATAGTAACCTGATGCATATGTACCTGGCAAAAGGGGGAAGAAAAATTTCTTCGCAGGAACTTGATCATAATGAGGAAATAGAAATAGACCACGTCAGCATAGATGAATTAAAGCAAATGCTGAGGAAAAATAAGATTGTGCAGGCGATGCATGTCACTTGTATTATGTATGCGTTGGAGAGAATGGGTGAGTTGAAGTATTGACACGGTGATTCTTTGCAGGTATGGAAACGAATGCAATCCCGTAAAATCGAAAAACGAATAAACACTCTTTAATTAATTATATTTTATTATCCACTCTATGTCTGTCAAAAATATCATCTTCGACCTGGGCGGCGTTATCCTTAATATTGATCTTAGGAAAACACAGGATGCATTCACAGCGCTTGGGGTAAAAAATATTGACGAAGTATTCAGAATGGGGCATATAGACTCTTTCTTCAAATCGTATGAAACAGGAGCGATAGACGATGCAGAATTTATCGCATCAGTTCAAAAGCTGGCAGGTATCCAACTTGCACCTGAAATAGTCATTGAGGCATGGAATGCCCTGCTTATCAACTTTCCACAGGAAAGAATCAATTTTTTAAAGAAGATTAGAAGTAAATACCGCCTGTTCCTTCTCAGTAATACAAGCGCATTGCATCATACCCAGTTTCATGAAATGTTTAAGCAGGAGTTTGGCGGGTCACTGGATGATCTTTTTGACAAAGCTTATTACTCTCATATTATCAAACTTCATAAACCTGATGCGGCATCATATAAATTGATTACAGATGAGAACGGCCTTGACCCCGGCGAAACCTTATTTATTGATGATTCTGCAGCAAATGTGGAGGGAGCAGAAAGGGCAGGGTTGAAGGGAATATATCTTGTTCCAGGTAAAACTATTTTGGAACTGGGTTTATAAGAAATTTCCCTTCTTGCGATATCTCTCCTCAATCTTCGTATTAAGTAAACAGTCCCGCAAGGGGTTGACCATGGCCTCTGTCAACTATCTTCTGTCGCCCTTTTTACGTTTCCACTTCAGCTACAAGGAACACACTTCCGCAAACAATTATCAGGTCATTTTTATCTGCTTTATCTTTTGCTGTTTTTAAAGCAGTATTTACATCAACATATATTTTCCCTTTTAATCCCAGGCTTTCTGCTTTTTGTTTTAAGCTGTCAGCTTTTAAAGCACGGGGTATATTGGCTTGTGTAAAATAATAAGTGGCTGTTGAAGGAAACAAG
>CAMLEX010000705.1 GCA_946479055.1 uncultured Bacteroidota bacterium
GTCAGTAAGCTCGAAACGTAATTCTGTTTCAAGATTTCCCGGATAACCTTCTTCGCCGTCAATACTTTTATATTTCAGGGTTAGTGTATTTTTTGAGCCGGAATCCCCAATCCAAATCTTTTTGTCAAAACCATTATCGCCACCATGCAGGTGATCAGTTACCTTATTCTTTTTAAGAAAATATTTTTTATCATCAATAATGAATTCACCATTTTTAATACGATTGGCATATCGCCCGATGGCAGCACCAAAATAAGGATAGCCCGCAAGATATTGTTCAGATAAATAATCTTCTACCTTGTCAAACCCCAAAACAATATCATTGATTATTCCATTAGCCTGGTGAATTTTGAATGATGTAATAATAGCACCATAATTAGTTATACAAACTTCAGTTCCTTTTGCATTGCTCAATGTAAACAAATAAATATCTTCACCGGATGAATGAGTAAAGCAGAATTGTTTTTTTAATTTTTCCATCTTTAAAAATAATATAATCCAGATGACAAAGGTTGAATTGCAGGAAAATTTCCGCAATCGTTTTCATAAAGAAGCAACTAATTTTTTCTTTTGCCCGGGGAGGGTAAACCTTATCGGTGAACATATAGATTATAATGGCGGAAAAGTGATGCCATGTGCAATTTCATTGGGTACATTTCTTGCAGTCGCAAAAAATACGGATAAAAAATTAAGGTTTCAATGTCTCAATTTTCCTGAAACGGCAGGACTGCATTTGCAATCTTCTTATGCCCGGACAGGTAAAGAATGGTTTAATTATCCTTTGGGAGCTATACATCAGTTACTCCAGGAAGATCATACAATTTCCGGGCTTGATATGTTATTTTATGGCAATTTGCCAATTGGTGCAGGGCTTTCTTCATCAGCTTCAATCGAAGTGTTGATGATGTTTGCTATTAAAGAACTTTTTGGATTAACTATTTCAAATACTGACATTGCCCTGCTGGGAAAAAAAGTAGAAAACGAGTTTATTGGTGTTAATTCCGGCATCATGGATCAGTTTGCTGTAGCGATGGGGCAGAAGGACAAGGCTATATTATTAAATTGTGATACACTGGAATATGAATACCTGCCTTTTGAAATCGGTGATTACGTTCTGGCAATAATTAATAGTAACAAGCAAAGGACTTTAGCTGATTCAAAATATAACGAGAGGTTTATGCAATGCGGGGCCGCACTAAAATTGCTGAAGACAGAACTTTCTGCGACCCATTTATGTGATATTGATTCAGTGACATTTCAAAAGTATAAGCATTTGATCAATGACCCGGTGCTTGAAAAAAGAGCCCTGCATGTAATAACAGAAAATGAAAGGGTAAAACAGGCGAAAGATGCCTTACAAAACAGGGAGTTGAATACATTTGGTAAATTAATGTATGCTTCGCATCAGTCATTGAAGGAGTTGTATGAGGTATCAGGAAAAGAACTGGACACTATTGTTGATTTCTGCAAAACATATGGTGATTGTATTGGCGCAAGAATGACTGGTGCAGGTTTTGGAGGATGTGCTATCGCGTTGGTAAAGAAAGATAGTTTTGATGATTTTTCTGAAAAGCTTACTACTCATTATAGTGAAAAGGTAGGGTATAAGCCGGAAGTTTTTGCCTCAGTGATAGGAGATGGAGTGAAAAGTTTATAGTTTGTGGTTTATAGTTTATGGTTACTTATAGCAGCGGGAATCTTTATTGTGAGGAGGATTTGAATTTCTGGACAATAACCCAAAACCAGTTTACTGTTTGCGGTTACTTATGGAGCAATATTCTTTAACTGATAAGAGGAATTTGACTTCAGAATCACAAACCAGAAACGTTCTTAATGTATTCTATCCCCACGAACTTCCAGGCTGTTCATGATATCAGTTTCATAGGACAGCCATTCTCTCCACCGGCGGCGGACATTTTCTTTATCAATATAAGTTTCGGCCAGCTCGATAAATAAAGTATAATGTCCCGCTTCGCTTTCCATAAAGCGGCGATAAAAATTCCGGAGATATTCATCTTCTAATCCTTCACTAAGTCGTTTGAAACGTTCGCAACTGCGGGCCTCAATCAGCGCCATCATCAGCATTTTATCTAAAAAACGGGCTTCTTCGCGGCCGCCTTTGGCTTCAAATTTTAATAGCTCATTTACGTACAGATCTTTGCGCTGCCTGCCCAGTTTGAGGTTTCGTTTGTGTAGTTCGGCTAAAACTAATCGGAAATGGCCCCATTCTTCCGTCACGATGGGGGAAAGCTCTGTAATGAGTTTTTCTTTATCACTATACCGTTGAATGAGGGAGATACAGGTCAGTGCTGCTTTTTGTTCGCAATAGGCATGGTCGGATAGAATCTCTTCCAGTGATTTTTCAGCCAGGTTTACCCATCTTGGGTCGGTTGGAAGCTGGAGGCCTAATATGTTTTTAGTATCCTGTGAAAGTTCCATCCGGCAAAAATAGGTCGGTAAAATCTAAAATATAGGCAAATTCCGGGTGAATAAGCCAATTTTTGGCCAGCCTTTCTTTGCCGGTAAAGTTTGTTGCCTTACCTTTGCCGCCACAAAATATTTAGGATACACAATCGGATGAATTTTTAAAAAAGTCAAAGATGCCTTTAACAAAAGAAAAAACAGCAAGCATTTTCACGGAATTTGGTGGTTCAGCCAAGAACACTGGTTCTATTGAAGGACAGATTGCACAATTGACTGAGCGTATCAGCCAGATCAGCGGACACCTTCAACAAAACAAAAAAGATTTCTCTACTCACCGCGGTCTTATGATAATGGTTGGTAAACGTAAAAGTTTATTGAACTATTTGCAAAAGCACAACCTGACAGGATACCGTCAGCTGATCGAAAAACTCGGACTTAGAAAATAACTATCGTCCCATCCCCGGGAGGTGTTGGGTAGTAGTCATTTAGTTTGAGAGTTTTTCTTAATCATCGCAAAGTATAAGACTCAGATATAAAGATTATTCCCAACCTCAGAAGATGATGTTGGGAATAACTGTTTTTTGGATTGCCGGAATTCATTGCCTTTTTGAATCTTTAATTCAACTGTTCAGCAGCGAACAGAACCCCGGAAGTGCGACGCAACAGGCGATAATCCTTCAATAGACTCAGGAAATACAAAAGCCCGGATCATAATTTTCTAATACCTTATTCTTCATTTCTAATTTCTCATTTTATGTTACAACAACCAATTCGTAAAACTTTTGATATAGGCGGAGGCCGCATGGTGACTATTGAAACCG
>CAMLEX010000706.1 GCA_946479055.1 uncultured Bacteroidota bacterium
TTTCTATTTTATCAAACCAAACCACATCCCAGGAATGATCTTCAGCAGTATCACTGCTGTATGTTGATTGACATTGCAAGTTCTCAATACCTATATGTGATATACGACCGGGAAATTGATATTTATAAATAAAGCCGCCACCATATTTTTTTTCCAGCGGCATCATAATGGGGTTATCAATCGTGATCGTATTGCCGTTTATTTGGGTGATGACTCTTTCAAACTGCAGGTCATATTCTTTCGCCTGCCATTGCCGGGTACCACCTCTGTCTTCTATCTGATCCATCTTCAAGTCTTTTATCCAGGTATCAGTACCGGGACGTTCAACAATGATCTTATCACCCGGTGCAAAACCTTTTGCAGATTGTACCGTAAGGCTGGTAGCTCCGGTAGTCACATAATCATTGATGATTTCAACTTTTGTCGCCCTTATTTCTGCTATAGTACCCGAACCAGAAACATTGATCAACGGCCTTCGTTGATTTCCTTCAGCAATAAGAATTGTTTCATCGCCTTCACCACGCAGTACTATACCGCTTGATTGAATTTTTATAGACCCCGGTATTTTATAAACACCATTTCTTAAAAGAATAGCTCCTTTAAAACCATTGGCATCAGCGGTCTTAGCCGACACTTCATCTATGGCCGCCTGAATGATAGCTTCACTGCTACCATCAGCAGCAGGCGAAATTGTTTTCACCACAGCCACACCAGGTATTTTTTTATCGCCTCTGTAATAACCCACCTGGCTGAAGTCAGGAACGATATTTCCTTTTTCATCAGGAATATATTGCAGCGAACCATCTTTGTTTGTTTTTACAAATGCGGATTCCCATGAAGGGTCATGCAATTGTTTGAATGAACAGGCATAAATAACAAAGATGAAGGTCAGCAGTTTTCTTGTGCAGAGAAATTTTAACATAGCAAACGATAGTGATGAAGAATTAATATCCACTATAATATTCCGACTTTTTTAATATACATAAACATGTATGCCAGAATAGTTGAATAGTTTGCTAATTATATTTCGTTTGAATCTGCGACATTGCTAGAATAAGCAGGGTGAACAGCAAGAACAAGAAGAACGGTTATTTAGTTATAACCAGTGATGTTGAGAAAATCCCGAAGAAAAGACTTTGTATTTAGTGATATTGTCAGCGCCTTTTTTTCGCAATAATACCTTGATATTTATAAAAACTGCAGGGCGAAAAAACAGCGCCACCGGGATATTCGCATAACACGAAGTATAAACTTTAACCTTGAATCAACTTATGACATACTTGATTAGAAAGACGAAGCCTCAATGGAAAAAGGGGCGTTGGCCGTTCCGCCAGCGGAGCATTTGGCGGAACTAGACCTTTTTGTTTACTTTTTGGGGCAATGCCAAAAAGTAAAAATAAAAATTAAAGTGCAATTGATCAGTAACCATTCAATCCAAACAATATTCAAAAACCTATATGCAGTCAGCTAAAACTATTTTCGGAATTATTCTATCATTTGGTACAATTGTTTCTGCTGCCCAGGATTTTAACCTGCCCCAACAAAACGATCGCTGGGCCATACAACCCGATGGCTCCATCGAATGGAAAATTGATAACCGCATTCCGCACAACGATCATATAGAAATGAGTGGCGAAAAAATTTCACTATGGATGCAATATGGTGTAGACACCAGTGGCGCCTCCAACTTTGTAAGAACATTGGTTTTTCCCACGCATCGTTTATTGCCGCAACGCACCATCGCACATATGACTTATAATGTCAATGATGATGAGTTGCCCCGTTTTTTGATCAATGACAAATTGTTGAAAAAAGGAGTTTACAATGCAGCTATACAAAATGACCAACCCGAAAAAGTAATAAGCATCCGGCACAAAGGCATCATGGAAGTAATAAGCGAAATTGGAAAAGATAATGCGATCCTTTTAAAGCGAAGTTTTTTTCCTTCTATTGATAAAGCGTTGGCGATTGAAAAATTAGTATTCATCAATACCGGCACAAAGGAACAGAAAGTAGAGATGGAATATTTAAAAAGAGAAACATCACCGGGAGCCAACCGCACCAAAGAAGGTCCTCATTTTTTTATTGTATCAACTATCAACCCCGGCGAAAAAACAATACAACCCGGCGACTCAGCCATATTTGCTATCAGCTACCAGGCTATCCGTGGCAATGAACAATCATTGCTTGCTGATATAAACAGAGAAGAAGCTGCAAGAAAAAACCGTATCAATAATATAGTAGCGTTATTAAAATTAGAAACACCGGATCCTATATTAAATACCCTGTTTGATTTTTCTAAGATCCGTGGCACCGAAAGTATTTACAACACAAAAGCCGGGTTGATGCATGGCCCCGGCGGGCTTCGTTATTACTCCGCTATTTGGGCCAATGACCAGGCGGAATATATCAATCCTTTCTTTGCTTTTTTAGGCGATGAGACCGGTAACAAATCCGCAATGAATGCATTCCGTTTGTTTGCCCGTTATATGAATCCGGAATACAAACCTATTCCCAGTTCTATCATCGACCAGGGCGATGCTGTATGGAAAGGAGCGAAGGATAGGGGAGACATGGCCATGATCGCTTATGGTGCGGGACGTTATGCACTCGCATATGGGAATGTTGATTCAACAAAAGTGTTATGGCCTTTGATCGAATGGTGTTTGGAATATTTGAAACGCAATATCAATGAAGATGGTGTTGTATTCTCCGACAGTGATGAACTCGAGGGACGTTTTCCTGCCGGCAAAGCGAACCTCAATACAAGTTCTTTGTATTATGATGCATTGATATCCGCTGTTAACCTCGGGAAGTTGATAGGCGCACCTGTTGCCCAATTAAAAAATTATGAGAAAGAAGCCAAACAGATCCGAAGCAATATTGAAAAATATTTTGGCGCCACGGTTGATGGGTTTGCTACCTATCGTTATTACAAAGGCAATGATACATTGCGTGCATGGATCACTACACCATTAACGGTTGATATTTTTGACAGGAAGCAGGGAACCATTGAAGCTTTATTCTCTTCCCGTTTATGGACAGAAGATGGCCTTGCATCCTTGGCTGGCAATAAAACATTCTGGGATCGTTCTACTTTGTATGGTTTGCGTGGTGCATTTGCTGCCGGTGAAACAGAAAAGGCATTGACCTTTTTGAAATATTTTTCCAAAAGAAGATTATTGGGTGAGCATGTGCCTTATTCAGTGGAAGCATATCCTGAAGGCAATCA
>CAMLEX010000707.1 GCA_946479055.1 uncultured Bacteroidota bacterium
GATGACGAGCCAATATTAGATGCCGCCCTTAAACAAGGCGCTGATCTGCCTTATGCCTGCAAAGGAGGTGTGTGCTGTACCTGCAAAGCACGGCTGATAGAAGGCGAAGTAGAAATGGAAGTTCATTGGGGCCTGGAAGAAGAAGAAATTCAACAGGGTTATATACTTACCTGCCAGAGCCATCCTAAAACAGAAAAGGTTGTAGTAGACTTTGATGTAAAATAATTATCCTGAAACACTTCAAATTGTAAACGATGCGGTAATTAGTGCCGTTAATGAAGGTGTTTTTCATACAAGCTCAGATCCTGCGCAAAGGACAATTTCAGCAGAGTATAAACAATTACACAGTTTTTGTTTCATTTTTGTGACTTGATCAATATGTATTTTTATAAAGGTTATCAAACCTTGTTCCAGCCGCTTTTTTCAACGGGATCTGCAAGCCGCCTGTTTGTTGCAGCCAGTCAAACAATTCTGTCCTCAATTCAGTACCCGGTTTACGATATGTTGTGTCACGGATCAGGTTGTTCATTTCATAAGGGTCCGCCTGCAGATCATACAATTCATTAATATCCCAAACGCCATTATAATAAATATACTTATACCGGTCAGTGCGAATAGCGAAGGTGGTTGGAGTTTGTGGAAAGGCAGCTTCCCAGTAGTATTCATAAAACACTTTTTCCCTTTTCCATAGCACTGCTTTTCCTTTTAATATATCTGCAAATGAATAACCCTGCATTTGTGATGGCTTATTGATACCTGCCAGTTCTAAAAAAGTAGGAGCGAGGTCAACATTCATAATGTTTTGTTCTATTACAGAGTTAGGTTTTATCATTCCCGGTGCCCAAACCAGTAAAGGAACCCGCATTGATTCTTCGTAAGCATGTCGTTTGTCTATTAATCCATGCTCGCCAAAAGAAAAACCATTGTCACCCATGTATACTACCATGGTATTGTTTTGCAATCCTTGTGACTTAACCCAATCGATTATTTTTTCTATACTTTCATCTACTGCCTGCAATGTTTCCAGATAGCGGCGATAAAAATCGTCAAATTGTATTTGGCCATGATACATATGATCAACACCATGCCAGCTGTAACGTTGGTTACGTACCCATTTAGGAATATCCTGGTAGTTCACTTTAGTTTGAGGTGCAGTAACAGTTCCGTATGTTTTACTATTGTCTGTTGCTGTTAAATACATTGAAGGCGGACAAACAATGGGAATGTTGGCATATTTTCCTGCATGTCTTTTGGCAGGATTAAATTCCGCATGCACACCTTTATGAGACAAATAAAGAAAGAATGGCTTACTCTTATTTCGTTCACCCATCCACTGAAGAGCATAATCCGTTAGCAGATCAGTAGTATAACTTCCTTCCGGTTGTTTTATTCTTTTACCATTAATATTAAATTCAGGATTATAATAAACGCCCTGGCCCTGGAAGCTAAGCCAATAATCAAATCCGGGTTGTGGCTGATCATCGGTATTGCCCATATGCCATTTGCCCATGAACGCAGTTTGATATCCTTTTTGTTGCATGTACTTTGGAAAAAATGCAAGTTCCCTGGGCAATGCTGCATCGTTATCCACTACTGTATGGGTATGCGCATACTGACCGGTAAGAATAGAAGCACGGCTGGGAGAACAAAGCGCAGTAGAAACAAATGCATTTTTGATGTGAGCTCCTTCTTTGGCCATACGATCCATACCTGGCGTTTGTAAACCTTGTATCTTATTCATAAATCCCATCGCATCATAACGATGGTCGTCCGCAAGAATGAAAATTATATTCATAGGTCTTTCATTTCTTTTTTGTGCCGAAATGAAAAGACTACTAAAAAAGAAACCTATAAGCAGAATATATTTCATGGCTGTTTATTGAGATAGCATTTTTTACGTCACAGTTTTGGTTCCGATCTCTACAGGATTAAAAGATTGTTTTCCTAATAATCAGAGTAGTTTAAAATCACCTTCTTTTACATCACGGCTATTACCGCCAATAAAAACTTTAAAATCTCCAGGCTCTGCAACATATTTGAGATCATAATTGTAATATTTCAAATCGTTTACAGTAATCTCAAAAGAAACAGTTTTTGCTTCGCCGGCTTTCAATTCAATTTTTTGAAACCCTTTTAATTCTTTAACTGGTCTTGTGCTGGTTCCAACCAAATCACGGATATACAATTGCACCACTTCTTTACCATCTTTCTTACCGGTATTGGTTACAGTAACAGATGCTGTTAGTTTTTGTCCGGCCTTCAATGATGTGTTGCTGAGTTTTATATCACTATAAGAAAATGTAGTGTAGCTTAATCCATATCCAAAAGGATAAAGCGGATCATTGGAAACATCTAAATAATTGGAACGGAATTTTTGAAACCATTTTCCTTCCGGTAAAGGGCGGCCTGTATTTTTATGATTATAAAAAATAGGAACCTGCCCAATATTTTGCGGGAAGGTGGTACTTAATTTACCGGATGGATTTACATCACCAAATAATACATCAGCCACTGCGTAACCTGCTTCCGACCCCCCGAACCATACATTTAATATAGCTGCAACATTTTCCTGCTCCCACTTCAAAGCCAATGGCCGGCCAGTAAATAATACCAATACTACCGGCTTACCAGTTTTTAATAAAGCTTTTAATAATTCTTTTTGTATGCTTGGAATTTCAATATTGGTTCTGCTACTGGCTTCACCACTCATTTCAGCGGATTCGCCCAATGCAGCAACAATTACATCCGACTGATTGGCGATAGTAATTGCTTCCTCTAATATTTCGTTGGCTGGTCGCCGGTCTCTTTTCAATGATTTTCCAAACATAGTTCCTCTTTCTTCTATCAAACTATCTTCATCAAGGTTAGAACCTTTCGCATATAAGATCTTTACATCATTGCCTGCCACTTCTTTTAATCCCGTAATAACCGAAGTAGCTTTTGAAAAATTAGCCGCTACACTCCATGTACCGGGCATATTTTCTTTGGCATCGGCTAATGGGCCTATCAATGCGATCGTTCCGCTTTTTTTCAATGGTAAAACATTCTCCTGGTTTTTTAATAATACAAAGCTCTCCGCAGCAATTGCTCTTGCTTCTTTACGATGTGCATCGGTAAAAATTTCCGTCTTTGCCCTGTTCTCATCGCAATAGCCATAGGGATCCTCAAACAAACCCAATTTATATTTTGCTTCCAATATTCTTCTGCAGGCCGCATCAATCTGTTGCTGG
>CAMLEX010000708.1 GCA_946479055.1 uncultured Bacteroidota bacterium
CCTTTTTTCCGTTGGCGTTTTAGAGATCAGGTTTATCAAACCGGCAATAGCGCCGCCGCCATACAAAGTAGAAGCAGAGCCTTTGATCACTTCAAACTGCTTCAAATCCAACGGTGGTGTTTGTAACAAGCCCAAACCACTGCTGAATCCTGCATACAAAGGCAAACCATCTTTTAATATCTGCGTATATCTGCCATCCAAACCCTGGATACGGATAGATGCATTAGCGGATGTAGCTGATGTTTGCTGTGTTTGAATGCCGGTGCTTTCTGTCAGCACCATTCTTATATCACCGGGCTTCATGTTAGCCTTTTCATCCAGTTCTTCACCGGCAATGAATTCCACTCTTGTCGGAATACTCTGGATCGTTCTTGTACTCCGTGTAGATTGGATGATGATCTCCTCTTCTTCCTCCTGTTCTTCTTGTTTTAGGAAAATCTCATACGGTTGTTTTCCTTCATAGGGAATCATTATCGTTTCTTCTTTTTGTTCACGTTCTGTATATGAGAACCGGAAGATATATTTACCAGCAGCCAGGTTTTTAAATTCAACAAAACCTGAAGTATCCGTCGAAGTTCCTTTTTGGGAAGAAACAATAAGCACTGATGCGCCTGGCAGCGGTTCACCAGTTTCAGCATTTTTAATTGAAAAGCTCATAGAGTGTTGGCCAAATAATGTGGCAGTACACAATATTGCAGCCACACATAATAATATTTTATTCATTTGAAATTTTGGATTAATGTTATTTGATCCCACAAAGACACGGAGGCCACAAAGTATTTTCTTTGGGTTCTTTGCGGCTCAGTGGGAATATCTCTCGCTACTTAATAAACTTAACAGGTTACTAATTTGGGCGGTTGCCAGAAATCGTAATGAACATCAGGAATAGAAGGAGAAAGAAAACCGGTATATACCTGTTTGACCGGTAAAGAAATGATATTGAAATAAATCGGTTCAACAATTGTTGTAACCGAAGCACATCCTTCGCAATTAAAGAAAGGAGAACAAGTGCCGCAATCCTCATCACCGTTCCCATGATTGGTGGCCTGTTCAGTTTTTATTTTATCATCCGGACAATCATCAAAAGCGCAACAGGGAAATACTGCTAATAGCAACATGTATACGGATAATATATAACTGACCCATTTCATCAGCTGCAAAACTAAAAGCGGTAGAGGAATAATTGTAATTTATTATCGCAACAACAGTTCAGGCGGCCCCCTCTAAATCTCCCCCGAAAGGGGAGACTTGCAACACACAGCCCTCACTTTTCGAAGAGTTTCATGGTAATCGGAATCTTCGAAAATGGTGAGTAGAGATATAAAGATGAAGTGGTAGTTATGAAGTTTGGATTTGTACCGTTGTACCGTCCCTTCTCTTTTGGAGAAGGGACAAGAGGGATGAGGCCCTTATCTTAACAACAGTTCACAAGGTTTTAAACCGGTATGTCGTTTGAACGCAGTCGAGAAATGAGAAATAGAAGAGTACCCCAGCAACATGGAGACTTCTGTAACACTCAGGCCCTTTTCATATAAAAGAAAACGAGCATGTTCCATACGCTGACTTTGGTAAAAATCGAATATAGTTGTGCCAAACATTTCTTTAAACCCTTTTTTCAGGTAACATTCATTCATGGCTACCTTACGACTCAACTCTTTAATGGTGATTGGCTCACCGATATGCTGGATTAATACTTCTCTTGCTTTGGCTACTTTCTCCCTGTCCGCTTCGTTGGCCAGGAACTTACAGTTGATGACATCGATTTCTTTATCACCGATCATGCAATCCATGCTATATAACAACAGCATCTGCATTTGTGCATTGATGTAAATATTTTCCAGGCTATCGGTATAGTCATGATTCAACAACGACTCAATTACCATTCTTGTCTTACTGCAAAGGGGTAGTATTTTGGTAAACGAAGACTGCCTTTTGAAATTCAGGATATCGTCACTCAAGGTATCATTACTGCTTCTGGGCTTTACAAACTGCGATAAAAGGGCTGGCGAAAAGCGAAAACCTAATATGTCTACACTTTCGGCTTTGTCGGCACAGTTTTTTGATACACCGGCCCTGCACATATTACATTCTGTTTCCTTTTGTTTGCAATAAACATTGCCGGCTACACAGAATTTCAGTTCCAGGTAATTCTTCTGAGGATCATTTTTTTCATAATGATACACCAGCATCCCGGTATCTTCCATGTTCCAAAGATTATTCCGTGTGTATCTTCTTATCGAATACTGAACAGAACCCGGCATTTGCTGCTCTTTTTCGTGCAGCAATTCCAATTGCTCCTGCATAGGCGCCTGCTTGTACGCAAGGGTGAGTATATCCGGGGGGTTAAACATCTGGAATTGCAAATTTACAGGTCGAACATTGATTTTCCACAGTCAATCTAAAAAACTGTTTAACCGGAACACGGATGAAGCTAATTTTATAAGATTAAAACGGACTTTTCCATGATAATACATAACGATTTGTACAAATAATTTTAAAGCCTAAAAACCGAAGGCTGATGTCCACAAAGCAAGAAATTAAACATGTTATAGTAAGATTTAATCCGTGTTTTATCCGTTATATCCTGTTCTCTCTCACTTTTGCCTGACACGCCGTGTTGAATTCTTAATCAAAGACAGGTTTTATCCCTGTATTCTAAAAAAACTTCCATTTTTGGCCGTAACAATTACCTTTGCACGGTCTCCGCTTTAGGCGGATGTTTTTTTATAAGAAAACTGCATGATTCATCCACATACATACATTCATCCAAATGCCAGGCTGGCGACTAACGTAAAGGTTGATCCGTTTACTGTTATCCACCAGGATGTTGAGGTAGGCGAGGGTACCTGGATAGGCTCCAATGTTACTATTATGGAAGGAGCGAGGATCGGTAAAAACTGCCGCATTTTCCCAGGCGCTGTCATTGCAGCTATTCCGCAAGATAGAAAGTTTGATGGCGAACGAACGACTGTTGAGATCGGCGACAATTGTACTATCCGTGAATTTGTAACTATCCACCGTGGCACATCGGATAGAATGAAAACAGTGGTTGGCAACAATTGCTGGATCCTGGCTTATAGTCATATCGGTCATGACTGTATTATTGGCAATAATTGTACTCTTAGTAATAATTCACAATTGGCAGGCCATGTGGTATTGGGCGATTGGGTTGGTATTGGTGGTGTATGTGCACTTCACCAGTTTGTACATGTAGGTTCACATGCTT
>CAMLEX010000709.1 GCA_946479055.1 uncultured Bacteroidota bacterium
CCCGCCATTGGCATGTGGGTTCATTCCCATCCTTTTTTCTTCTTTGGGAACAAGGGAAGATAATTCGGGAAACAAGGAACCATTATTATCGAATAAATTTTCAGGTTCATAACTATGCAACCAGTCTTCCAGCAATTTTAATTGTTCTGCATTTTCTTTTACTTCTGTCAGGGGCACTTGGTGTGAATGAAATGTTCCCTCAATCTGTTTATCTTTCCATTGCACCGGACCTGTCCATCCTTTGGGTGTACGCAATACGATCAACGGCCAAAGCAGATGGGAATAATCTTTTCCGTTCCGGGCCAGTTGCTGAATATTTTTTATTTGCTCATAGGCTTTATCCAATGTATCGGCTAATAAAGGATGAATAACCAGAGGATCATCGCCTTCCAATAAATAAACGGTATACCCATAACCCTCGAGTAATAAACGAAGATTTTCATTATCCAATCTTGCCAGCACTGTGGCACTTGCTATTTTATATCCGTTGAGATGAAGAATGGGTAAGATAGCTCCATCACGTTGCGGATTTAAAAACCGGACGGATTTCCAGCTTCCTTCCAAAGGCGCAGTTTCAGCTTCACCATCGCCAATGACGCAGGCGGCGATCAAATCAGGATTATCAAAAACAGCACCGGCAGCATGTGCAAGGCAGTATCCTAATTCGCCGCCTTCATGCATAGAACCTGGTGTATCCGCACTCACATGGCTGGGTACACCACCGGGTGAAGAGAATTGCCGGAAAAATTGTTGCATACCGTTTTCATCCTGTGTTATACCAGGATAGATCTGGGAATAAGTTCCTTCCAGGTAAACATTGGCTAATACAGCAGGAGCGCCATGACCCGGACCTGCAATAAAAAGTATATCAGCATCCGTATCTTTTATCAACCGGTTGAGGTGTACATAAATCATATTTAGACCCGGGCAAGTACCCCAATGACCAAGCAGCCTCGGTTTTATATCCTCCGGTTTCAACGATCTTTTTACAAGTGGATTGTTTTGCAAATAAATTTGAGCCGCCGCCAAATAATTAGCGGCCTGCCAGTAACGGTGCATTAAAGCTGATTGTCCTTCACTAAGCATCATGGTATCTTTTTATTGATCGTTCTAATGAACTTGTAATAAATATTGTTTTACATGTTTTGCGATCATCATTTCTTCATTAGCAGGTATTACATACACCTGCACTTTACTTTCCGCTGCTGATATTATTTCTGCCTGCAGTTCATTTAATTTTTCATCTAATTGAATGCCCATAAAATCAAGTTCCCTGCAAATAAGTTGCCGGATACTGGCTGCATGTTCGCCAATACCGCCTGTAAAAACGATACTATCTAAGCCACCCCCAGCCGCAGCTAATGCACCGATTTGTTTTTTAACATGATAGCAAAACATGGTGATAGCTTCCTTTGCCCTCGGATCACTTTTTTCATCTTCAAGCAACTGTTCCATTGAATGCTCTGTTTGCGCAATAGCTTTCAATCCAGCTTCTTTATTAAAAAGGATATTTAATTGTTCCGTCTTTAATTTTTTTTTATTCTGCAGATAAATAATAACGCCGGGATCTATATCACCTGCACGGGTATTCATCACCAGGCCTCCTGCCGGTGAAAATCCCATGGTAGTGTCAACACTACTACCTTCTTTGACAGCCGTCAGACTACAACCACTTCCTAAATGAGCAATGATGATCTTTTTTTTATTGACCGCCGGATCCTGTTGTTGTAACCGATGCATGATGTATTCACAGGATATGCCATGAAATCCATAGCGGATAATGCCTTCTGTCCATAAATTTCGTGGAATGGCATAATGACGGGCCTCAAATGGCATCAGGGAATGAAAAGCTGTATCAAAACAAGCTACTTGTGTGATAGCCGGAAATGCCTCAAGAAAAATAGTCATGATAGAAATGCTGTCTGGTAAATGCAAAGGCGCAAGGGACTGTAACTTTTTTAATTCTTTCAAAAATGAATGGTCAATTAATTCTGGCTCCTGAAATTGTAAACCGCCATGAACCACTCTATGACCAATGCCGGTTATTCTATATTGCCCGCTTTGTTGCTGCAACCATTGAATAATTAATTCCGCTGCTTTTTCAGCTGATTCTAATTCTACCGAATCAGAAAGCATTTCCTGTTTATCAGCATCAGCAATGGTGAATAAACAATCATCTTTACCAATACCGGTTATTTTTCCGCTTAGCATAATTTGTAAAGGACCCGTATCAGCAAATAAACTGAACTTCAGGCTGGATGAACCGCTGTTGATGGCTACTATGGTTTGTAACTGGTCTTCCTGCATGCTATTTTATCGTTTAGATTCCCCTGGTGTTCAACAGTCCTTTTACAAGTTTTTGCCATTGTATTTTTGCAAAGCCCGCCACAGCGCCAATACCTACCACTGCATTCCTGATTTTATCAGGCAAATTTTCGGCTGATGTATTGGGTTTTTCATTTCTTCCATGTACTTCTGCTGATATAAGATCATCTTCTCGTTTTACTACAAAAGAACTTGTCGCTTCGTCATCAAAAAAATGAGCAACTCCTTCTTTAGTGGCAGGATCTTCTGAAGGTCTTACTTTGATGATAGTCCATTCGGTTTTATTATCCGGTGAGGGGTTATCATCAATCATTTCCACACGTACCCAATCATATCCTTCCCCGGCTGAAGCACCGGGACCCGGAATATCGATCCTGAAATAATCACCCTTTGCAGGCATTCCTTGTTTTTCTTTTCCATGCTGATCCGTTAAAAGAAATGATGCAGAAATACCTTCACCGATCTGCGACCAATTAGAAATATCGAATAATCTTTGTCTTGCCTTCAGGAAAATAAGTTTCGCCTCTTCACTATTTGAAGCTTTTATCGTTTCGACGATATCCACTTGCTTACCTTCTTCCTGCGGCGGTATTGCTTGTGAATTTTCAACAACCATACAAATAAGTTGCAAAAAATCAGCCATTATACTCCAGGTAGCCTATTAGGAAATAGATGAATCCCCCGACTATCTCTTAACTAATCGAATGAAAAAGAGTAAGGCGACTGATTTATGAATGGGGCATTTTTTACTCGTTCTGCTTCTTTGAGCAGGTCAATACAACTTCTGGGGTTATCAATTATTTATTTAAAACAATTACTAAACGAAAAATTAGATTTTTTCCTCTGTTGTTGTAACGCTTTTTACATGTCCATCAGGATCTTTAATAACAGTAGT
>CAMLEX010000710.1 GCA_946479055.1 uncultured Bacteroidota bacterium
CAATGTAGAGGAACGAATCAATTACTTAGGATCAGAAAAATTGAAGGTTTCAAAAGTAAAAGAAGCGATCCTGGGTAGTTTACAAAAAGCTGATTCCATATTAAAGGGAAAATTTTAAGCGTCTAAAGGCTCTACACCAAACTGGCGCAAATGATGCAGTGCATGTTTATGAAGTAATTGCACACTCTGCTCAAAATTAAGATCACCAAAAAAAGGATTGCGGGTAATAAAACTGTGATCTTTTTCAAAAGCCTCAAAAAAATAAATAAGTTCCTGCTGCAGGGCGCCAATGGCGCCTTGTACTGTTTTATATCGCAAAGGCCCGGGGTCTTCGCCCAGCAAGGGGTTTTTTGTATTCTCTTTAAATTGCTTATCGCTCATTAAAAATTCCCGCATATGCTGCAGGTTTTCCGGCGGTGTAACGATGGTATCAATTTTCAATCTGCCGTTTGCATTGCGAACTGCATCACCGCCAAAATGTTCTATCATCTGTTGCACGGTCATTTTGCCCCATCGTGGCGGAGTAGCAGGATCAAGTTGTTGTAAATAACGAATCAGCTTTGTCCGCAAAAAGTTTTCCTTTTCAAAACTCATATGGCAAGGTTAGGTGATTTTTGTTTGAATTGGTTAAGATAAAATTCAAAACACAAATCAAAAAACCGGTTATCAAAAAAATACCCCGGATGAACCGGGGTAATGAAAGCCTTTATCTGATTTTTACTTAATCTTTTTATCGATCTGGGAAGAAAGCCTGGAAAATATTTCGTCAATCGTTCCCATTCCGTCTATTGTAACTACCTTTTTGAACTTTGAATAATAGGCTGCTACCGGTAACGTCTCGTTCTTATAAACCTCTTGTCTTTTACGTTGTATATTTTCATCAGCATCATCTGTTCTTCCTGATGTTTTGCCACGATGCACCAATCTATTTATCAACTCTTCTTCTTCAACTTCTAAAAAAAGAACGATTGAAATTTCTGATTTTTTTAGTTCCAGCAAACGGTCCAAAGCTTCGGCCTGGGCTACTGTGCGGGGAAACCCATCAAAAAGAAAGCCCTGAGCTTTGGGATTTTCATCTAAAGCAGAACTGATCATACCAATAACCACCTCGTCAGGAACCAATTGTCCCTTATCTATAAATTGTTGCGCCTCAATGCCTAATGGGGTCTTAAGTTTTCTTTCCTTCCTGAGCAAATCACCTGTTGAAAGGTGAATTAACCCATATTTTTCAACTAGCTTTTCGGATTGGGTACCTTTTCCGCTACCCGGAGGGCCAAAGAGGATTATATTAAACATTATCGCTATCTGATCTTGGTGAGTGGCAAATATAATGTAGTGGACCTAATAATCCTTAGCTAGCGGATTTTAGATTTAAAATTTCATTTTTCCTCAATGATTTGTTAAGCCTTTATTTATATCGCCATTCTAGCAAACCGCCGCAACAACCTTATCGTAAATTTGTTAAACGTTTGAATAATGACAACGACAAAAAACATACTCATTGTATTATTTGCTGGTTTGATACAGCAATGCAGTTATTCGCAATCTGATTCTTCTGCTACAAAAAAAGAAACTATGGACAACACTGAAAAAAAACACCCTCTTTATTCAAGAACAGATACAACAAAAGTGAATGTCAGTGATAAAGAATGGGAAAAAATATTACCAAAAGATGTTTTTCATATTGCAAGGGAAAAAGGAACTGAAAGACCCTGGACAAGCCCTTATGAAACCCTGACTGATGATAAAGGGACTTATTATTGTGCGGCATGTGGAAACGCTTTATTTAAAAGTGATACAAAATTTGAAAGCGGTTGTGGATGGCCCAGCTTTTATGAACCAATTAGTAAAAGCAGTATTATTTATACGCCGGATAATTCGCATGGCATGACAAGAACGGAAGTGCAATGTGGTCGTTGTAAATCGCATCTGGGCCATGTATTTAATGATGGTCCGCCTCCAACAGGTCTCCGCTATTGTATTAATGGCGTAGTCCTTGATTTTGAAAAAGCAAAAGAGGCAGAGAAAAAGTATAATGAGAAACCACAATAACACCATTCGGATAAGGTTTATGAGATTGGCTCCCTTTTTTAGAGGGAGCTTTTTTATAATATCACCAAAAAAATGTTCCGAAAAATTTATACTTATAGATCTGCATGCTACTGACTTTAAGTAATTATTAGTTATAGCTGGCATTTTCTTTGAAAACTAATTACAAAAAAATGACTCAATGAAAAAATTCATTTTATCCCTCACCCTCTTTTTACCCGGATCTTTATTAGTCAATAAACTGGAAGCCCAGGTCAACGTAGGCGTAAACATCAATATTGGTTCACAACCTGACTGGGGACCCCGTGGCTATGACTATGTTGAATATTATTACTTACCGGATATTCAATCCTATTATTATGTTCCCCGTGGGCAATTCGTTTATTTGTCTGGCGGAAACTGGGTGTTTTCAGCACATCTGCCTCCGGCATACAGGCATTATGATCTTTACAGGGGTTACAAAGTTGTGGTAAATGAACCCCGTGCATATCGTTATTATGGCAGGCATAAAGTAAAATATGCAAAATATAAGGGTCATCACGATAAATATTACAAGCATAAAGGGGGACACGGCGGCAAACATCACCGGCATGGCTATGATGATTAAATTTATTTTTATAAGATGCGTAATAGCTGCCGTAACCGGCAGCTATTTTTATTTATGAAGTGTTGGCCTGCGAGTTTCTTACGCTGACTTGCACTTGCCATCTGCATGAATCATTCTACTTTTGCCGCATCAATATGTTGTACGTGCTTTTATTGATGATTACACACAAAAATGGGTAGTAAAAATTATCCGGCATCCCGATAGCTATCATGAACAAATAAAATAACAATATTTACCGCATGAAACTTTCACATTTATCCGAAACACTGATTGGTTCCGAAATTGTAAAACTGGGTGGAGAGATCAGGGAAAAGATACGAAAAGGTGAACGCATTTATAATTTTACCGTTGGTGATTTTGATCCTTCTATTTTTCCTATTCCAAAAGAATTGGAAGATGCCATTGTAGAAGCTTACCGGAAACATTTTACCAACTATCCTGCTGCTGAAGGCAACCTTGATCTACGGGAAGCTATTGTTTCTTTTACAAAAAATATGGAGGGCCTCGACTATGCAACAAGTGAAGTATTGGTAGCAGCCGGTGGGCGGCCGTTGATC
>CAMLEX010000711.1 GCA_946479055.1 uncultured Bacteroidota bacterium
TCTCGCAACTGACCCCATCAATACCAATAATCTTTACATGTTGGTGGGCATTCCTAATATCAATGGAGGTATAACAGCTATCCTGCGGTCAACGGATAAAGGAAATACTTTTTCTATTACGGATGTTACTTCCCAGTTTAAAGCCAATGGTAATGGAATGGGTCGTCAGAATGGTGAAAAATTACAAGTGGATCCCAATAACAATACCATTTTGTATTGCGGCACCCGCGACAATGGTTTGTTTAAAAGCACTAACTCAGGAAGCAGTTGGAGCAGGCTGGCCGGATTAAATGTTACCACTACTACCAATGGTGCGGGAATAAGTTTTGTGCTATTGGATAAATCGCTTGTTTCAGGAGGTGCTACTCAAAGAATTTTTGTAGGTGTATCAAGATCAGCCGGCTCAAACTTTTATTTGAGTAGTGATGCTGGTACTACGTTTACTGCAGTTTCAGGCGGCCCTGCTAATCTTATGCCACAGCGTGCCGCTCAATCCAGCGATGGGAACTTATATATTACTTATGCGGACGCAGAAGGTCCCTGGAATCCCACATCCGGACAGGTATGGAAATACAATATAGCATCAGGTGCATGGACAAATATTACTCCTGCAGGAACTTCATTTCCATATAGCGGGATAAGTGTTGATCCCAATAATCCTACCCGGATAATGCTTTCCACCGTTAATATCTATTACCAACAGGGCGGCGCCTGGGGCGACCAGTTTTTTTTAAGCACTAATGGCGGCTCAAGCTGGACAAACGTAGTAGCAAGAGGGTTTATATTAAACAACAATGGTGTGCCCTGGCTTACCAGCAGTCAGTCCATACACTGGGCGGGTAGCATTGAATTTGATCCGTTTTCCACAAGCAAAGTTTGGGTTACTTCGGGCAATGGTATTTTCAGAAATGATGCCATCGAAACATCTGGCACCTGGAGCGCAATGGTAAGTGGATTGGAAGAAACAGTTCCATTGGATATGGTAAGTATTCCCGGTGGACCCATTATGTCTTCGATTGGAGATTATGATGGTTTTAAACAATCAGACCCCGCCATTTACGGCACGCAACATTCTCCTTCCATTGGTACCACTTCAGGAATTGCATACGCATCTAAAAACATCAGTAAAATAGTTCGTGTAGGAGCAAGTATGCAATACTCCACCAACCGGGGCACAATCTGGACGCAAACAGCGAAAATGCCAACGACCAGTAGTAGTCAGGGATATGTTTCCTTATCCACTACCGGTAACAAGATTCTATACTCCCCATCCGGTGTCAATAAAATATATTATTCTACCAATAATGGCAGCACATGGAAAGCAGCAACCGGCATAAGCTTTAATGCCAGGCCTGTTTCTGATTATGAAACCGACAACAGGTTTTTTGCCTACAATTCAGGCGATGGTTATTTATACTATTCAACAAACGGTACATCCTTTTCAAAAGGCGCTTATACCGGCGCATCAGGAGGTTCGCAGCATATCAGAACAGTTCCGGGCTTCACAGGTCATGTATGGGTAGCTTTATATGGTGGTGGACTTGCCTATACAACTAATGGCATATCTGCATCCACTGCATTTACAAAATTAAGTTCGGTAACAGCATGCTCCGCGGTAGGCTTTGGAAAAACTGCAACGGGTGCAACCTATCCTACTGTTTACATCTGGGGCACAATTGGCGGTGTGGAAGGAGTTTACCGTTCCATCAACCAGGGTGCATCATGGACAAGAATTAACGATGATGCTCATGAATGGGGCGGCCCCGGAAATGGCCAGTTTGTTATAGGTGATATGAATATGTATGGACGTGCTTACATAAGTACTGCAGGAAGAGGTATTGCCTATATAGAATCATCAGGTGTTGCAAGGACCACACCTGCTTTAACTAACATTCCTGAAATCAATCCGGAGCTGAAAATGGCAACCTATCCCAACCCTGTTTCGGATCAGTTGACGGTACAATTAACTGAAGAAATGAAGGGAAGCACCGTATCATTAACTAATATAAGCGGGCAGAAAGTATATTCAGGATTGACGAATAGTCTTAATTTAAAAATAAACATGGCAAAAATGCCGGCAGGAATCTATGTACTGACTATTGTAAATAAAGCAAAATCGTCAGCAATTAAAGTTGTAAAAGAATAATTGAGGCGAACACATAAAAAAGAGGCTGTCTTAAAAGTAAATTTTAGGCAGCCTTTTTTATGTCATGTTAATATGACGTTGTAAATCGATATAAGACTTTTCTTGATTTTCCCTGATATGTGATAAAGGTGCCAGTTAATCAATCTCAATGGTCTCTTTCTGTTCCTACGGGTGTAGACATTAACCTGGTGAATTCCTACAATTCAATTTTTTCAATCATCACATCCCAATGTGCCAATAATAATTCAAAGCGATGTTGTTCGTCTTTTGCCAGTTTATCAAGGTTGGGATAAAGTTGTTGCTTGTAGGGTGTGGTGAGATCGGAATCGAATGCAAGTTTTGCGTTTTTAAATACTAGGGTTACTTTAAAATCCCAACGGGTGTCTTCGCCGCTGTGTAATTTTGGTTTTTCGGCTCTTACATTAATAATATCTCCTTTTTCCATTGCTTTCTTTAAAAGTGGGTAATGATTCATCTTCCATAAATTGATAAACTCATCGGCATAGCCCCATTTTACTTTGTAATAATTTTCAACGATGAATGAGTCATCTGCCTGTTTAGTGGATTGAGCTGTTGCATAGTTTATAGAAACAATGAACAGTAATATACCTGGCACTATTTTTTGCAACAATAATTTCATGTGTTAATTTTTATTATTTTTTTGCCATCCCGATGCTTCGGGACAGGCTATGGAATTCGCTATAAAATTTTCATCGGTATATTTTTTATTGTTTTATATCTCATTTCATGGTAATAGATTTTGAGATAAGTTGTGCGACCTAATCCAGTTTCTTCGCAATAAACACACCTCCCTGGGTTAGTTCAAACGAGCTGACCTTTCCTTCTTTGAATAACATGCGAATGCTGGCATTGGGTATTTCGGGAATGCTGAATTCAGTGGAATTTGTAAATATGAGCTTATATCCTGAAGTCGGCTGACCATTTTGCCAGGCACACAGCGTTTCTCCGCAGAAATTTATAGCGATCGTATCCTTAAACAGAAGATAATTGCCAGTGTATTTTTCAAGTGTATCTTTTGTCGGAGAATAAACGGATTTAAAAACAGG
>CAMLEX010000712.1 GCA_946479055.1 uncultured Bacteroidota bacterium
TGTTAATGATGTGGTACCCGTGGGAGGTGTAATTGCCCGTATAAAAACAAACGCTGAAGACACTGTTTCTTCCTCTCCCGTTATTACTCCATCAGTAAAAGAACCAACATCCACAGAAACAGAACAGGAGACTTTTGCAACAGTAGTCAGCACCACACCCTCTCTTTCGGCAAGCTCAGAATTCACTCCGCAAACTATAAACGGTTCTTCCAACCGTTTTTATTCTCCCCTGGTATTAAATATAGCCGCTAACGAAGGTATCAGCATGACGGAGCTGGAACATATTCCGGGAACAGGCAATGAAGGCAGGGTAACGAAGAAAGATATTCTGCACTATGTGAGTGAGAGGAAGTCAGGGGTCAGAGGTCAGAAGACAGAAGATAGAAGGCAGAAATCAGAAGCTTCGGACCTACAACAAGTTTCAATAATTAAAGAATCTGCTAACGTACTCACCACACAGAACACACAACTCACCACTTATTCCGGTAATGTTGAGATCATTGAAATGGACCGGATGCGTAAACTGATCGCCGACCATATGGTTCGCAGCAAACACACCAGTCCACATGTTACAAGTTTTACAGAAGCCGATGTTACCAACCTTGTGATGTGGAGAGACAAGGTGAAAAAAGATTTTGAAAAAAGAGAAGGAACCAGAATCACTTTTACACCGCTGTTTATTGAAGCCATTGTAAAGTGTATTAAAAAATTTCCACTGATCAATAGTTCGCTGGATGGCGATAAGATCATTGTAAAAAAAGATATCAATATTGGTATGGCCACTGCATTGCAAAGTGGTAACCTTATAGTCCCTGTTATTAAAAATGCTGATCAGTTAAATCTTGTTGGCTTATCAAAACAGGTGAATGGACTTGCAGATAATGCCCGCAACGGAAAACTGAAAGCTGACGATACACAGGGCGGAACCTTTACACTAACCAATGTAGGAACTTTTGGCAGCCTGATGGGCACACCCATCATCAATCAGCCGCAGGTAGCTATACTGGCTGTTGGCGCCATTAAAAAACGTCCCGTAGTAATAGAAACCGAACAAGGCGATAGCATTGCTATCCGTCATATGATGTATCTGTCTATGAGTTATGATCATCGTATCATAGATGGAAGCCTTGGTGCTACTTTTCTTACAGCAGTAGCAAAAGAACTTGAAAACTTTAATGCGAACAGGGAGATATAGCTGGTTGGCAGTTACCGGTTACTGGTAGCCGGTAACTGCCAACTTATTTTAACAAGACAACAGGTTCTGAAAACCGGGTGGATTAGAAAGTATCCTTTCTTTTTTGTAAATTAGAAATACTAAATCCACCGGTATATGAAACAATTATCCGAAACCTGGTTTGCCGAAGGCTATATTGATTTCGAACTGAAAAAATATACCCTGCTTGCCTACCTGCAGGAAGTCAATAAGTACTTTAATCAGAATAAGCTTTATCCGCAGTTAGGAGATGTAGTATTTCATTATAATAACCTGGTAGCATTTCGTGAGAATAAAAAATTTCTCCAGGAGCATTTCCCCAAAAAGATGACTGGCATTCAAATGGAAAAACTTCAGCTCCTTTATGAACAAATGATCGAAGATGATGAGCTGATGCAGGAACTGGAAGAAATTATCCATTATGCTGCCGATACATTAAAAAGCACCTTACAAACAGGCGCTGGTATCTATGAATTTGTGGAGGAAAAGATCCATATCGTTCCTGTTGGCATTATTCCACTGGACCTGAAAGAAGGTTATTTCTTTTTAAGCAGCGGTAATACCAAAACATCAAGAACCTATCATTACCGGCTTTCTATTTTTGAAAAACATGATGAAAAATATCGTAGTATCAAAACTGTCCTGGTAGATAACTGGCAACGCAGCATCGCCAGTACCTACGAACATATAAAAGCTGAACTGATACGAAATCATAGTGAGCTTCCCAATCCGGCAGTATACTCTATTGAAACAGGGTTAAGTTTCCCGGTAGATGAAACCTTATTGCCTATTGCTAAAAGGAGTTTGGTAAAGTTTATTACATCACAGGCGGCGTAGCAAGTTCCAAAGTTTACAAATTCACAAGTTCAAAGCGACCTTTTCTAAATTTGTGAACTTGTAAACTAATCAACTATCTCTAACCCCCAATCCTTTCCTTTCTTAACAGCTGGCACACCTTCGGTGATCCATTTGGGAGGTTTCTCTCCTTTCAGCAACCAGTCAAAATATTGCTGCTCCCTTATCTGGATGTCTTTTTTGTTTTTTCTTTGTACCAGGTTATGAGCCTCTGCGTTATAATTCAACATCCAAACTTTTTTACCCAGCCGGCGCATAGCTGTAAACAGTTCAATACCCTGGTACCAGGGCACAGCACCATCAGCATCATTGTGCATGATCACTAACGGTGTTTTTATTTTAGGGGCATGGAACAAAGGAGAGTTTTCGATATACAACGCAGGTTTTTCCCACAAGGTAGCGCCTATCCGGCTCTGTCTCTTCTCGTATTGAAACTGGCGGTTGATACCACTCTCCCACCGGATACCGCCATAAGCACTCGTCATATTCGCAACCGGCGCACCTGCCCATGCGGCCTTAAACATATCGGTCATCGTGATCAACTGCGCTACCTGTATGCCACCCCAACTTTGTCCCTGTATGCCGATATTATTTGCATCTACCCATCTATGTTTTGTTAAGTCTTTTGCTGCGCTGACAATATAATCATAGGCGCTCTTAGCAGGATGCCCAATAGTATAGGAGATATCTGGTGCAAACACCAGGTATCCACGACTAACGAAAAAAGAAATATTCAGTGGGCTTGATGTTGGTGAAGGCGGAATATAATTATGCAAACCGTCTGATAATTTTTCATAGAAATAAAGAATCAACGGATATTTTTTTGCGGGGTCAAAATTTTCAGGTTTGTATAAAATACCTGCTGATTGTTTGCCTTTAAAAGTTTTCCATTTGTAGAGTTCGGCTGTTCCCCAGTTGTAATCCTTTTGCTGGGGGTTGATGGAAGAGAGTTTAGTTTCCTCCATTTGAATTCCCAAAATAGTATCCATCTTAGTTGGACTTAAGCGAACAGTTGCAGCAGCAGAATAGATATCGGGAGAAGAATTGTAGTTTTCTTTTAGATAAATGTATAATCCCTTTTTTTCTTTCGCTTCACTGTATAATTTTTCCAGATCTGTTAATTCAGATT
>CAMLEX010000713.1 GCA_946479055.1 uncultured Bacteroidota bacterium
CTCTACGATATTCACCGGGAGCGATATGTGGTGTATTGGGATTTGAAATAAATATTGAATAATGAGTAGCGATATCTGGTATTATTTTTTTCGAGACTGATCCTATGACTGGCAAAGGGTATCCTAATGGGGAAATTCATTTAACTGAATGGCGCAGCACCAGGTCATCACGAGATCAGACACATGATTCTTGATGGCTGCTACTTATATCATCAATCTTTTTGAAAAAATCTTGCAACGTTGGGAATGTGTATTGATACAAAGCATTTAATTTATAAACATCGATTCATGCGGTTTAAAAAATCTGTTTTTCTTGTTGTTATTTCATTCGCATTCTATCCTGCTATTGCACAAAAAAATCAGTTATCAAAAGTATGGGTAGCAGATAATGGTGACGGCACGTATAAAAATCCCATTCTTTATGCGGATTACTCAGACCCGGATGTGATTCGTGTAGGCGCCGATTATTACATGACGGCATCCAGTTTTAACTGTACGCCGGGGCTGCCTGTACTTCATTCAAAGGATTTGGTAAACTGGAGGTTGATCAATCATGCCTTAAAAAAACAAATACCGGAAAAAGTATTTGATACACCTCAACATGGTAAAGGAGTTTGGGCGCCATCAATGAATTATCATAATAAGGAGTTTTATATCTATTATCCCGATCCTGATTATGGCATTTATATGATCAAAACAAAAGACCCTGCCGCTGAATGGAGTAAACCTGTATTGGTCTTACGGGGAAAAGGAATCATTGATCCTTCTTCATTTTGGGATAATGATGCCCGTCCGAACGGTTCATCCGGGCGGGGGCAGGCTTATCTCGCTGTAGCATGGGCGGGCAGTCGTGCAGGTGTAAACAGTTTGCTTACTGTTTATAAAATGAACAGCGAAGGAACAAAGGTGATTGATGATGGCAAGCATGTTTATGATGGTCATGACCAGGATCACACAGTAGAAGGGCCGAAGTTTTATAAACGCAATGGGTATTATTATATACTTCCACCCGCAGGCGGCGTGGCAACAGGTTGGCAACTGGCGCTTCGTTCTAAAAATATTTATGGCCCTTATGAACGGAAGGTAGTGATGGACCAGGGAAGCACAACAGTTAATGGCCCACACCAGGGGGCATTGGTGCAAACCCAAACGGGAGAATATTGGTTCCTGCATTTCCAGGATAAAGGAGCTTATGGAAGAATAGTTCACTTGCAACCTGTGCAATGGAAGGATAACTGGCCGGTAATTGGAGCTGACAAAGATGGAGATGGTAATGGAGAACCTGTTTTAAAATTTAAGAAACCAAATGTTGGAAAAATTTATCCTGTTGCATCACCTGCTGAGAGTGATGAATTTAATTCGGATACATTAGGCTTACAATGGCAGTGGCATGCTAATCCTAAAATTCAATGGTCGGCCCTGGTAAGAAATACAGGATATCTCAGGCTTTTTGCATATCCTTCTGATTCGTCAAAAAATTTATGGACAGTTTCTAACCTGCTTTTACAAAAATTTCCGGCGCCGGATTTTACGGCCACAGCAAAACTGGAATGGAATATTGAATGGGATGTATGGCAGAAAAAGAAAGCTGGCTTGCTGGTAATGGGCAACGACTATGCTTATCTGTCCATTTCAAAAAATGAGAACGGCTATTTTGTATCACAGGTAGTATGTAAAGATGCGTTATCGGGAAATGAAGAAAATACCGTTGAGCAAAAGCCATTGAAAGATTCAACGGTTTATTTGCGGATTACTATATCATCACCTGATGCGCAATGCACATTCAGCTACAGTGAAGATGGAATAAATTATAATGCAATTGGAAAATCATTTATTGCAAAGCCTGACAAATGGATTGGTGCTAAAATGGGATTGTTTTGCACCGGTGCGCCAGGAATACGAAATGGTGGCTATGCCGATGTGGATTGGTTCAGAATAACAAAATAATACACCATTGTTTGCTTAGCCTGAATGAAATTTTAGTCGGACAACTAATGAAAAGCAAAATGAAAAAAGCGCTATTCATATTATTTTTTTCAACAAGTTTATGCCTCGCTTCATCTGCACAAGTATGGCAATGGAGTGTTGCTGTGGATAGTGTTATTTCTAGTGAAACCCATGCGCATCCACAGGCTTTTTTATGGATACCCGAAAACTGTAAACAGGTGAGAGCGGTAGTTTTTACCCAGCATAATATGGTGGAAGAAGGAATGCTCGAACATCCGTTGTTTCGTAAAACCATGAGCGAACTGGGTATTGCAGAGGTTTGGGTAACACCCGGTATCAATATGTCTTTCGATTTTACAAAAGATGCAGGTGAGGATTTTATTTATATGATGAAATTACTGGCGGATGTTTCCGGGTTTAAAGAGTTGGAACATGCGCCGATTATACCTCTTGGACATTCTGCTTATGCTACTTTCCCCTGGAATTTTGCTGCCTGGAATCCCGAAAGAACATTAGCACTGGTTTCCGTACATGGTGATGCTCCGCAAACGAACCTGACAGGTTATGGAGGTGCCAATGTAAATTGGGGCAACAGGAATATTGATGGCGTTCCATCTTTATTCATCATGGGAGAATATGAATGGTGGGAAGATAGGATTAAGCCAGCATTTGATTATATCGCCAAACACCCTAACAGTGTGATCTCATTATTTGCTGATGCCGGTCATGGGCATTTTGATTACAGTGATGAGATGATCGAATACGTATGCATGTTCATTAAAAAAGCTGCACAGAAACGATTACCCAAATCAACGTCGGTTTATAAGCCTGATGTTTTGATCAATATAAAACCACAGCAGGGATGGTTAATGGATCGATGGCATAAAGATGGTTTGCCCCAGGCCGCCGCTGCACCCTATGCTGATTATAAAGGCGACGGGAGAGATGCTTCCTGGGTTTTTGACAAGCAAATGGCTGATGCCACTGAGAAGTTTTATGCAAAAGCCAGGAAGAAAAAAAACCAATACATCGGGTTTAAACAAAATAGTGAAATAGTACGCCCTGATAAATCGCATGCTAATTATAATTTGAAATTTACCCCCTTGCCTGATGGGATCAGTTTCAATCTAAATGCTTTTTTTTCAGATACATCAAGATTGAAACCTGTTGAGTATTATGCAAAAACACCTTTGACGATTGAAAGAATATGTGGCCCTGTGAAAAAGATCAATGATACTACATTCCAGG
>CAMLEX010000714.1 GCA_946479055.1 uncultured Bacteroidota bacterium
TTATTGCTTGGCATATTAATGGCGATTATATTCAGGATCATTTTTATTACTGTAGGTGTAGCACTCGTAGACAGGTTTCATTGGATATTATATGTATTTGGCGTTTTCCTTGTTTATACAGGATATAAAATGTTTACGTCAAATGAGGAAGAAGAATTTGATCCGCAGCGAAGTAAAGTGTACAAATCGTTGAAACGTTTCTTTCCCCTTGTTCCGCATGATGGTGATGGCAGATTTACAGTTAAGGAAAACGGCAAAAAATTTTATACTACCCTTTTTGTTGTTGTTGTGATGTTAGCTGCTATTGACCTGGTTTTTGCTTTGGACTCTATTCCGGCGGTCATGGGAATCTCAAGAGACAAAATGGTAATCTATACTTCTAATATTTTTGCAGTGCTTGGCCTGCGTTCACTATTCTTTTTACTTCGCGGGGCCGTCAGCAAATTTGATTACCTGCCCCAGGGTATTGCTATAGTACTTGTATTTATCGGACTCAAAATGCTGGGAGAATATTGGATCAATCAATGGGTAGATAAAACGATACAAGTCTTTATATCACTTGGAGTGATCTTTACTTGCATATCGGGTTCTATATTCTATTCTATTTTTATGACCAAAAAAGGAGTTCCGCCCGATATAATTGATGAAAGTGTTGGAAGCTCTTCCTCAGAATAATTTAATAAGTAGTTGAAATATGCATTGAACCATATTGCCGGTATAATAAGCTCAACTGCTGTTGGTTCCAACAGAATAATTGAACACCTTTTGCTTGACAGCAGAAAAGTTTATTCACCTCTCCATTCATTATATTTCGCATTAAAAGGGCCAAGAAGAGATGGTCACCAGTTCATTCCCGAATTATATAAAAAAGGGGTTCGAAGTTTTGTGGTCAGTGAAATACAGGATGCATCGGTTTATCCTGAAGCCGGATTTCTTGTTGTCAACGATACATTAGCCGCCTTACAGCAACTAGCTATTCATCATCGCAACCGGTTTGATATTCCTGTTATCGGTATTACCGGGAGCAATGGTAAAACAATTATAAAAGAATGGCTATACCAGCTATTGCATGATGAATTTGTTATTGTTCGTAGCCCCAAAAGTTACAACTCACAGATCGGTGTGCCACTTAGTATTTGGCAAATGGATGAGCAGCATACACTCGGCATTTTCGAAGCAGGTATTTCCCAGCCGGGTGAAATGGAAAAGCTGGAGAAGATCATCCGCCCTTCGATTGGTGTATTAACAAATATTGGTGAAGCACATGATGAAGGCTTTATTGATCAGCCACAAAAAATAGCAGAGAAGCTAAAACTTTTTAAGGGTTGCCAATTAGTAATAGCCAGAGAAAAAGATATTGTAGCATACAAAGAAAACATCGCTTCATTTGAGGGCAAACCTGGAGTGTTGACCTGGGGTTCTTCTTCAGATAATGATCTTGTGGTAAAGCATATTGACAAAAAAGAAAGGTCCACCATTATTACGCTTTGTCCCGGTTCCGCTGAAAAAGAATTGAGCATTCCTTTTGTTGATGACGCCTCTGTAGAAAATGCCATCACCTGTTATTTAATTTTATTGCAGATGGGTATCAGTCATGATACCATTGCACAAAAAATGAAACAGCTGCAGCCTGTGAACATGCGGCTGGAGTTGAAAAAAGGGATCAATCATTGCCTGATCATCAATGATAGCTATAGTGCGGATATCAACTCCCTGGAGATAGCATTGAATTTTCTTGATCAGCAAGGCGGTGATTATAAAAAAACAGTTATTCTTTCTGACATGTTGCAAACGGCACGTGAGGATGAACAATTGTACCATTATATTATTGAAAGATGTAAGAAGCACCAGGTAAGCCGGATAATTGGTATTGGCGAACACATATCCGAAACATTAAGGCATGAAACCGGTAAACCAGCCGATGGACCTGCAATCGAATTACACACTTCCACAGAAAGCTATATTCAGCAATTCCGTTCTTTCCAATTCAGGGAAGAGATCATTTTGATAAAAGGTGCCAGGGTATTTGGGTTTGAACAGATTGTTCAGTTGCTCGAGCAAAAAGTGCATCAAACCGTTTTAGAAATTAATTTGAATGCTATTGTTCACAATGTAAAAATCTATCAGAAGCATTTAAAACCCTCTACTAAAATGATGGCAATGGTAAAAGCCTTTGCCTATGGTAGTGGAGGCGCGGAAATAGCCGGCATTTTACAATATCATAAAGTGGAATATCTCGGCGTAGCTTATGCCGATGAAGGAGTAGAACTAAGAAAAGCAGGAGTTAGTTTACCGATCATGGTCATGAACCCTGAAGAGACAGCTTTTGAATTAATTGTGGAATATAATCTTGAACCTGATATTTATTCTTTTGCTTTGTTGCACTCTTTTGAATCTTTTTTACAAAAAGAAGGGTTGCAGCATTATCCTGTGCATATTGAAATTGAGACAGGGATGAACAGGTTGGGTTTTGCAACCAGTGAAATTGAAAAATTGGCGGAGCATCTTGGTGCAACTGCTTCTTTAAAAGTGCAAACCGCTTTTTCCCATCTTGCAGCAAGCGAAGATCGGGAACATGATGAATTTACACAACAACAATTCAATTTATATAAAAAGGCGGTTGATCAGTTAAAGGAAAAACTGGATTATCCATTTATACAACATATCGCCAACTCGGCAGGTATTTTCCGTCACCCGGAATTACAATTGGATTTGGTAAGGCTCGGTATTGGTATGTATGGCGTAGATAGTGCATTAACTCATCAATCATTGCTGCAACCTGTAGCCACATTAAAAACTACGATTGCGCAATTGAAATATTTAAAGACAGGGGAATCTGTTGGGTATAACAGGAAAGGAATTGTAAAACAAGATTCAGTTATTGCTACTGTTCGAATTGGATATGCGGATGGCTATTCACGGAAGCTGGGAAATGGCATTGGAAAAATGTGGGTGAAAGGGAAACTAGTTCCTGTTATTGGCAGCATTTGTATGGATATGACCATGATTGATGTGACAGGTATTGAAGGTCTGCAGGAAGGTGATGAAGTGATTGTTTTTGGAAAAGAATTACCGGTTCAGCAACTGGCAGTTTGGGCTGGTACTATTCCTTATGAAATAATGACCGGGATCTCACAGCGGGTAAAAAGAGTTTATTATGAAGAATAAATTGTTAAAATTTTTTGGTTT
>CAMLEX010000715.1 GCA_946479055.1 uncultured Bacteroidota bacterium
CGTAACTGGGATTTTAATTTGCCATTTGAAGATAAAGACCGTAACCCATTAATACCAAATGCTGCTGGTTCATATGATCATCCCCGCTGGTCTGCAAAGTATAATACAGCTACCACCGACGAGGAAAGATTTATTGCTGGTGTGCATCTTGATTTCAATATTAATAAATGGATAAAACTAGATTATGGTATTGGTAGTAACGTTAGTCTCGTAGACAGGAGAGAAGTTACTGAAATTGGATCAAGAGCTGCAGAGGGAGTCGGCAGATTGGTATTAGATAATTATAGAAAGCAGGAAATTGAATCAAACCTTTTACTTTCATTTACACCAAGGGTCAGCGATGATTTTACAGTAAGAGCGACCATAGGTAACAACTATAACCAACGTACTACAACAAGACAGGTAAATGAAGGCAAAAACTTTATTACCCGCGGCATTCATACACTTAAGAATACATCTCAACAGGCCTTTATTGTTGACTTTTATGAAAGAAGAAGAATTATTGGCGTATTTGCAGACGTTACGCTAGGCTATAAAAATTACGCTTTCATAAATGCTACTGGTCGCAATGACTGGTCTTCTACTTTGCCGGTTGAAAACAGGAGCTATTTCTATCCTGCCGTTTCCGGTTCTTTCATATTTACTGATGCACTAAAATTACAAAGCAATGTATTGGATTTTGGTAAAATCAGGGCTGGCTGGGCTAAAGTAGGCCGGGATGCTGATCCATATTCTCTGCAAAATGTATACATTCTCGGTAATTCTTTTTTAGGTCAACCTACCGGCGCTCTCGATGCTACAGCCTACGATCCTAATTTATTGCCAGAGTTCACGAAGGAGTTTGAATATGGCGCTCAGTTAAGTTTTTTAAAAAGGAAAATTGAATTGGATGTTGCCCTCTATAATAGAAAGTCAACTAACCAGATAGCGCCTATCACTACACCTTCTTCTTCCGGTTATTCTTCATATTATACAAATTATGGTGAGCTTTCCAATAAGGGCATCGAGATAGACCTGATAGTGAGACCTTATCAGACAAAAGATTTTAAATGGGAAATTCACGGCACTTTCACCAAGAACAAAAACAAAGTAGAAAAATTAATTGAAGGTGTTGAGCGGTTACCACTGGCCGGTGTATTAGAAGGTATTAATCCTTACCTGGAGCCCGGCTTACCCTTTGGATATTTAAGAGGTACTGTTAATGTAAGAGATGAAGCTACAGGAGCTTTATTAATCAACCCGACTACAGGAGATTTAATAGTTGCCCTGGAAGAAGGATTTGTAGGTGATCCTAATCCTGACTATAAATTAGGTATTAGCAATACGTTTTCTTATAAAGGCATTTTCTTAAGCACTTTATTTGATATGACCAAAGGCGGTGATATGTACTCAGTAACTGTATCATCTCTTTTAGGCAGAGGCGTTACCAAAGATACCCGTGACAGAGAAACTTCATGGGTTATCCCCGGTGTTTATGGTGATCCTAACACACAAATGCCAATATTGGATGGTGGTGGTAAATCCATACCCAATCAAACCCGGATCACTACAAACGATTTATATTTTGGTAACACATTCGCCATTAACTCTGCAACAGAATGGAATGTTTATGATGCAACCGTATATAGGTTAAGAGAAGTAACGCTGGGCTATGAAGTACCGAAAAAGTTATTCAATAAACTACCTATTGGTTCTATGACGATCACCGTTACCGGAAGAAATTTATGGTATTTAGCTCCCAACTTTCCGAAATATACCCGCTTTGATCCTGAAGTAAACAGCTTTGGTGCAACATCAACGCAAGGGATTGAACTTTCAGGAGCACCTACCACAAAACGCTATGGAGCAAACCTGATCGTAACATTTTAAAACAATTAATTTAAAAAACCATGCTACGTAAATTATTATATATTTTACCGGTAACAGGATTGATCATACTCGCATCCTGTAAAAAAACGCTGGATATCAATACCGATCCAAATAATCCTACAACACTTGATGTATCTAATTTACTACCTGCGGCCCAAAAAAGTATAGGAGATGCTCTTGCAATCGGGAATGGCAACTATGGTGGACTTAGTCAACTTCTTTCAGTTTATACTCATCAAATGAGTACAAGAGAAGAAGCTGATAAGTATGGTGTAACAGGTCAGGAGTTTTATATTGGGATTGCCTGGCCAACTCTTTATCAAAGTTTTTATGATGCCAATGGCGTTCTTCATCCCGGTGTACTTAATAATCTGGAACAAATTATAAAAGATGCCACGGCAGCAGGCAATCCCAGGTATGCAGGAATAGCCAAAATACTTAAAGCCTATACATATAGCCAGTTAGTTGATGTTTTTGGCGACGTGCCTTTTTCTGAGGCCTCCAGGCTGGTTGAAGGTATCAGGTATCCAAAATTTGATGATGATGCTGAAATCTATCCCCAGTTATTTACACTACTGGATGAAGGGATAGCTGATGTAAACAATGCAGACAATACCAAAGAACCGGGCACCGATGACATAATATATGGCGGTGATAAAGACAAATGGGTGAAAGCCGCCAATACAATCAAATTAAAGTTATATACCCAGGTAAGAAAAGTACAGGATGTGTCAGCCCAGGTTACTGCGCTTCTTGCAGGACCATTGATCAGCAGCACTGAAGAAAGCTTTTTAATACCTTATGGTGTAAGTGCTGCTACTGATGATAGAAATCCGGGGTATGGTGATTATTTTGCTACGCAACGCAGTAATCATGTTAGCCCCTGGCTGTATGAAATTATGAAAGGATATAATCCTGTTTTTTCTGGCATCGAAGACCCAAGAATTCCTTATTATATATACAACCAGCTTGATGCAAATGATGCACCGGATAATACTACTGAATACAGAGACGGACCGTTTGTATCCATTTATTTCGGATCGGTCGGAGCTTTCAGGGATGGGGCTCAGCAAAATTCCATAAGTGTGTTTGGTATTTACCCGGTTGGTGGAAAATATGATGATGGTAGCGCGGAATCGGTTACCGGCGCCAGCGGAACTGGTGCAGCTCCGTATCGTTTAATTACTTATGCAGACAGATTATACCTGGAAGCCGAGCTTATCAATGCTGGTGTAATCGCCGGCGATGCAAGAGCCAAATTGAAAGAGGCAATAGAAGAATCGTTTGCACAGGTAGATTATGTAGT
>CAMLEX010000716.1 GCA_946479055.1 uncultured Bacteroidota bacterium
ATTGACAGTCCGGCTACGAATTGTTGTGGTACTTCAAGCCGTTCATATTTTTTATTTTGAAGAAAATAGGGATCGCCGTAGTTAATAGCGATACCACAAAAGCTGGTAGGGGGAGATTCAACTACCAGCTCTTTATCTAGTGGCTCCCCGGACTCCCAGGCGAAATAACACTCTACAAAGGGAGTGAGTATTTCAGCAGGCTGAAATTTCTGGTAGATCATCCTTCGGTGTTTATTCTAAATTTCGAAAATAATTCTCAGGCGGCCAATAAAAAACCCTGCCAGTTGCGGCAGGGTTTCCAATTTTTGTATGTTAATGTATTATTATCCCAACTCCGGATAAAGCGGAAACTGCTGCATAAATGTTTTCACTTCAGTTTTTATATCAGCGATCGTTTTTTCATCATCAATATTCATTAGCACTTTATCGATCATGGTAACTACTGTTTCCATATCTTTTTCTTTCATACCCCTTGTGGTGATGGCGGGAACTCCTACCCGGATACCGGAAGTAACAAATGGAGATTTATCATCAAAAGGCACTGCATTTTTGTTCAAGGTGATATGCGCTTTATCCAATGTTTCCTGGGCTTTTTTACCAGTCAGGTTTTTATTGCGAAGATCAATCAGCATTAAGTGATTATCTGTTCCGTTACTGATCAGGTCATATCCTCTGCTGACAAAAGCTTTGGCCATTGCCTGGGCATTCGTTATAACTTGTTTTGCATATACAGTGAAATCATCTGAAAGCGTTTCACCAAAAGCTACCGCTTTAGCCGCAATAATATGTTCCAGCGGCCCGCCCTGTGTACCCGGAAACACAGCCAGGTCAAGTAATTGGCTCATTGTACGAGTATTGCCTTTGGGATCTTTGATACCCCAGGTATTTTCAAAATCATGACGAAGCATGATAATCCCCCCTCTCGGGCCACGCAGCGTTTTATGTGTAGTAGAGGTTACAATATGACAATGATCAAATGGATCATTCAATAATCCTTTTGCAATCAATCCTGCAGGATGTGCAATATCAGCCATGATCACTGCACCAATTTTGTCGGCTACTTCACGGATACGTTTATAATCCCAATCGCGGCTGTAAGCTGATGCGCCACAAATGATCATTTTCGGTTTTTCTTTCAGTGCCGTTGCTTCCAAATGGTCATAATCAACAAGACCCGTTTCTTTTTTTACACCATAAAATAAAGCCTGGAAATTTTTGCCACTGAAGTTAGCCGGACTTCCATGAGTTAAATGGCCTCCCATACTCAGATCAAGACCTAAAATTTTATCTCCCGGTTTGAGGCATGCTAAAAATACCGATGCATTGGCCTGTGCGCCACTGTGAGGTTGTACATTAGCCCAGCTGGCATTGAATATTTTTTTTAATCTTTCAATAGCCAATGTTTCTATTTCATCTACTATTTCGCAGCCACCATAGTAACGCTTGCCGGGATAGCCCTCTGCATATTTATTAGTGGGTACGGTACCCATTGACTGCATTACCTGCAACGAAGTGAAGTTTTCTGAAGCGATCAGTTCAATACCATTACGCTGGCGATGAAGTTCCTGGTTGATGAGGTCGAAGATCTGTGTGTCTTTTTGCATGAAGAAAATTTATAAGTTTTAAAGTTTTACAGTTTAAAGGTTTCGCTGAAGCCGCGGCGTTTTACAAAGTGAACAATGCCAACTTCAGAACTTTAAAACTGTTTAACTGATCAATAGCGATCTGAACGTTGAAGAGTGCGAGCCTTCGACTACACTCAGGCCAGGCTGCGATGCTAATTTGCTCATGAAAGAACAGAAAGCTGAAAGGAGCGTCGCAACGGAAGCATAATAGTAGTACAACAGCTGGTAACACAATTACAGGGTGCAAAATTAGGCATGTGAAGGATTGAAAAAGCGGTTGTGCAGATAAGTTTTTGTTTGTTCTAAAAATCCTTACTTTCGAAGGCTTTTTAACTATTATTAAAAGTTCCGTAAGGATTTAATGAAGGCAATCATACCAGTAGCAGGCGCAGGCACTAAGTTGCGTCCTCATAGCTATACACAACCAAAAGCTCTTATTCCGCTTGCAGGAAAGACGGTGCTTAGTATTATTATAGACCAGATGCGGGAAGCGGGGATACACGAATTTGTTTTTATTGTTGGCTATCTCGGTGATAAGATTCGGGATTATGTACAGTCAAAGTATCCTGACCTGCAGGCACATTATGTGCAGCAGATTGACAGGCAGGGGATTGGGCATGCTATACAGATTACTAAAGAAGTGGTGAATAATGATGAAGTTATTGTTGTGCTGGGCGATACGATCTGTGAATATGATATAAATGCTGTGGTGAACAGCCCCTGCTCTATGCTGGGAGTTAAGAAAGTAGATGACCCCCGTGAATTTGGCGTAGCGGAAATTGATGAAGCTGGGTTTATTCACCATGTAGTTGAAAAACCACAGATCCCAAAATCGAACATGGCGCTGGTTGGTATTTATAAGATCAAAGAAAGCAACCAACTCTTTCAATGCCTGGAAAATAATTATATGCAGGGACTGCGTACTCATGGTGAATACAGTCTTACGGATGCGTTGGACTGCATGCTGAAGATGGGGATAAAGTTCAAGCCTTTTAAAGTCGAAAGCTGGTTTGATTGCGGGCGGAAGGAAACCTTGCTCGATTCCAATGCGACCTTGTTGAAAAAATTTGCCCGCAAGGCTGAAAGCGAATACAATTTTGAAAATACGGTGATCATTCCTCCGGTTAGTATAGGAGACGGATGTGATATAAAAAATTCTATAATTGGTCCCAATGTTAGTATTGGAGAGAATACCAGGATTAATTACTCCATCGTTAGAAACTCGATCATTGGTTCTTATTCCAACCTTTACGATATTGTTTTGGAAGCTTCTATTATTGGTAGTGATACAGGATTACGTGGTGAAACCCGGACCTTGAGTATCGGGGATAATACCAGTATTGATTTAGGATAGAACTCGTTACTGGTTACTGGTTGCTGTTACGGGTTCTTACGAGTTTCTGGTTACTGATTTTAGTTGGGTAGTCCCGGGCCTATTGAAGGTATTTAATCAGCAACAAGCCACAACAACCAGCAACTAATAACCAGCAACCAGCATGACTCCATTCAAGAATCGAATTACCGAACTTTTTAAGATTGACTATCC
>CAMLEX010000717.1 GCA_946479055.1 uncultured Bacteroidota bacterium
ACCTGGAGCAGGTGCATACCTTTGGCAGCATTAATCGTCACCCTTCCGGCAGGGTTATTAGCACTGCTTATTATTCATTGATAGATGCAAAGCATCAAAAGCTCCGCCTGAATAATAATGAACTGTACTGGCACCCGGTAAAGAGCATTAAAAGCCTGGCTTTTGACCATAAAACCATTGTAGATACCTGCCTCAATAGGCTCAGGGAGCAGGTAATGGATCATCCTGTCATATTCAATTTATTGCCCGAAAAATTTTCGCTTCGTGAATTACAGGAACTCTACCAGGCCATTTTGTCCATTGAACTGGATAGACGGAATTTTCGTAAAAAAATAGCCATTAAAGATTGGCTGATTGATATTAATGAAATGGAAGAAGACGTACCTCATCGCCCTGGCAAATTGTACACATTGAAGTCCGAATTTAAAGGAAAAGCTAACCGTAAAACAACAGTGGTCAGCGGGTAATTCTTCCAAGGATTTTGTAAAGAGTACTCTCACAATTAATTGCTGAAAAATCAGCAAGTGTGCAGATCGTTTCAAATTGCGGTGCACCTGGTTCCGGAAGTACTGAACGTATTCGTTATGGAAGGTCAGTATTTGATGCTATCTGTAAATGGTAGGCAGTGCTTTCGGTCTTAATTAAAAGATAATTTGCCTGTACCAACACTTGACTCAACGCTGTCACTTTTGAAACGGCCTTAAAAGCAGTGGCTTGGAGAGGAATCTTTTTTAATACAGATGCAGCTAATGTGTTTAAAAAACGGCCTACATAAAAGTGTAATGATTGGAATTTTCAGAATTTTTTTGTTAAAAAACATATAATTCATTAGATTGTGTACTAAGTACACTGTTTGTTATATTTCTGCTATTCTGCTTAACTCCAAAAAACGAATGCTTATGTCAATGAAACGATTGCTTTATGTGATCTTCACGCCGGTGTTTCTGCTTTTCTCTCTCTCACTCCTGGCTCAAGATCGGGTAGTAACCGGTAAGGTTACTGATTCCAAAGATGGTTCACCAGTTGTAGGTGCATCTGTTCAGCCCAAGGGCTTCACAACGGGAACTTCAACTTCCCCGGAGGGTACATTCCGTATTTCTGTTCCATCAGGTGTAAATACATTGGTAGTATCATCTGCGGAGTTTGAAAAACAAGAAGTTGATGTTACTGGTAAATCTTCTGTAGATATTTCTATGACTGCTGCAGCCGGCGGTCTGACCGAAGTAGTGGTTATTGGGTATGGCACAGCCCGTAAAAAAGATGTGACAGGTGCAGTAGCTTCTGTAAAAGCTAAAGATTTTAACCAGGGTGTTATAGCATCCCCGGACCAATTACTACAGGGTAAAGTATCGGGTTTAGAAATAACCAGTAATAGTGGACAACCAGGTGCAGCTACCACCATAAAAATAAGAGGAAATAATTCGATCAGGGCAACCAACAATCCACTCTATGTAATCGATGGTGTTCCCCTTGACGGAAGGACAGCAAAACCAAGCTTAAATTTTGGTGGTTCTGGTTTGGATTTCGGTACAACGCCGGAGTCAAATCCTTTGCTATATCTTAATCCAAATGATATTTCCCAGATTGATGTATTAAAAGATGCATCCTCAACTGCAATTTATGGTTCAAGAGGCGCAAACGGAATTATTGTTATAACGACAAAAAAAGGAGCTTCCGCCGGAACAAAAATAGAATTTGCGTCTAAATATGGTGTAAACGCCGGGTATATGAAAAAGATAGAGTTGCTGACTGCAGACGAATTCAGAACCATTACAAAAGCTAATAATCTTAATTTTGATTCTTCTGGCTCTGTTGATGCCTTGAAAGAAATTACCCAAAGCACCCTATCACAGGAATATAGCGTGGCATTAAGCGGTGGCTCCGAAACAGGAAAATTTAGAGCTTCTTTTTTGGGTTCCAGGAACTATGGATTTATTAAGAAGACTTCATTGGACAAATACCTGGGTAATTTTTCCGGGCAATACAAGTTTCTTGATAAACGTGTTACGGTAGATTTTGGTGTTATTGCCGGACATACTACTGAACATATGCAACTTATCAGCAATACGGCTGGTGCAGGAGGTGCGTTGATGGCGTGGACTTTGAACTGGAATCCTACAAAACCCTTTAAAACAAGCGATGGTCTGTTCAGCAAAGCAAGTAATTCCATCCCTAATCCACTTGCGGTAATTGAGGGATATCATGATGTGGCAGATGTAAATGTGATTTTGGCAAATATTTCTGCTTCTTTAAATATTACCAGAGGTTTGAGCTACAAATTTTTGTATGCGCTCAATCATGGTACAGGGAAAAGAAATACAAATTTAGATGGTTGGATTGATGGAATACAAGGCGTTACCGGAACTGGGGTTGCTGCTATATCTGATGCATCTTTAACTTCCCAAACATTTACACACACCTTAACCTATAATACCAGTCTAACTAATAATTTGAAATTGGAAGCTTTGGGTGGGTACGAATATTGGAAAACGGATTATGCAAACTCATCCCTTTTTGGTTCGCAGTTCAATACAAATCTTGATCAAAGAAGCCGGATTCCGATATTGTATACCAGTTTTTTCCAGAATGCAGATTTTCAAAGCCAAAAAGCTACTTATGTAGATCCTACAGTTGAAATACAATCCTATTTCGCCAGGGCTAATTTGAACTTATCCGACAAGTATTATTTAACGGCTACTATCAGAGCAGATGGTTCAAGCAAGTTTGGAAAAAATAATAAGTATGGTTATTTCCCATCCGTGGGAGCTAAATGGGCAATCAGCAATGAAGATTTTTTAAAATCAATTACATTCATTTCTAATCTGGGCTTACGTGCGTCCTGGGGCATTACTGGTAACCAGGAGTTTCCGGCCGGAGCCGCCCAGGAACAATTTTCTTCCGGAGCCTACAACAGCATTGGACAGAGCAACGTTGCTAACCCTGATTTAAAATGGGAGAAAACCACTCAGATCAATATCGGCTTAGATTATGCTATTCTTAAAGGCAGGGTATATGGTTCGATTGATTATTATAATAAGAATACAAGTGACCTACTGTTTCAAAGTTCTGCGATTCAGCCTGCCCCTGCATCTATTTTCTTCATTAATCTCCCTGCCCATTTGATCAATAAAGGATTTGAATTCTCAATTGGTGGTAGCATTGTTTCTA
>CAMLEX010000718.1 GCA_946479055.1 uncultured Bacteroidota bacterium
TTGGTGTGCGTTGGCCGGCAAAACCTGCGGAGCGTTGGTGTTTGCCTTGACTTTTTTGCGTACTTTTTTTGTCAAGAAAAAAAGTACAAAGAAAATTCATGAATTCATTACCGTTAAAGAATTCCACCGTTTCACCAGTATTTAAGTAATAGTAAGATTATTTTCAAGTTGATTCACCTGATATTTTCGCCAATTTAATAATGGGTTATATTATTGCATACACCAATAAAGCATGTTACATTACAGGCAGAATTTTCATAGGATAAGGTTCAATGGTTAATTTAACCATTACGTCCCTGGTTTTTACCGGGGACTTTTTAATAGTACCTACCGCTATATCCCATTTACATTGAAAAAATTAATAAGCGATGCACTGTTTTTTAAATTTAGCTTCCTGAGTATATTGTACCGGTGTACTTCAACCGTCTTCAGGCCAAGCCCCAATGCTAAGGCAATTTCCCGGGAGGGCAATCCTTTTTTCACTTGTTGAACGATTTCAACCTCTCTTTTGGTTAAGCGATTGATCAGTGATGCCTGATCAGGATTTTCCAATTGCTGCAGCGAAATAGAATTTTTTATCTCTTCACAGATATATTGCTGACCCTGGCTTACTGCTAAAACAGCTCTCACTATTTCTTCCCAGGGAGAATTTTTTGACAAGTACCCGCTGGCTCCAAGTGACAAGAGCTTCCGGACAGCCCCGATAGCGCTTTGCATACTAAGCCCGATTACCTTTGGATGCTCTTCATAACGACAGATCTGCCTGGTAACTTCAAATCCATCCATCGGGCTCATATTAATATCCGCAAGTATTATGGCAGGTTTCAGGTTTTTGGCCATCTCTATGGCTTCAGCTCCGTCTCCGGTGTCGCCAATAACGTGGAATCGCATATCGCTGTTAAGCAGGGCAACCCACGCTTCTCTCAGCATCCGGTGATCATCGATAATAAGAATAGTAATTTTTGGCATGTAGTGCAGGGATTAAGAAAACCCGGAAATTCCGGATTTAACTTACAAATTGATTCCTAAAAAAGGCATGAAACACTTCGCTGCATTGTAACCAACAACCCTGCCAGACCAGCCTTTTCTTTTTTACTGGCTGTTAATGTTTACTTCACTGACTTAAGCTTCCCTTAAGGGAATCTACCTCTAGCCTGCATTAATGAGAATTCATGGAAGATTACTTACGTATTAATTTAATTATAATGAAAGCTCATCAGATCAGCCCCAAAGTATAATAATCTTCCAAAATGTTTTTTTGCTTAATGTACCCACAAACTGCTATTATTAATACAGCCCCGGATTACTATACTCTCACAGCGCCTTATTCCGCCTGAATATGGTACACTATCAATTATAAGCACTATCAGGCGGAATACAGCGCCTCCCGTTGCTTCGCATAGCACATATCAGACTCTTTGGCCTGCCATTTCGGATAAGAAAGAAAATTCAGTTTATCAGGGTCTTGGCCTGCGTTGGCCGGCAAACTCGCGGAGCGTTGGTGTTTGCCTTGACTTTTTTGCGTACTTTTTTTGTCAAGAAAAAAAGTACAAAGAAAATTCATGAATTCATTACCGTTAAAGAATTCCACCGTTTCACCAGTATTTAAGTAATAGTAAGATTATTTTCAAGTTGATTCACCTGATATTTTCGCCAATTTAATAATGGGTTATATTATTGCATACACCAATAAAGCATGTTACATTACAGGCAGAATTTTCATAGGATAAGGTTCAATGGTTAATTTAACCATTACGTCCCTGGTTTTTACCGGGGACTTTTCATTATTATACCAGTTCCAGGCATTTTATAAAACGCTCCTTAGTTAAAAAGAAAGATTTAAGAAGAATGCCTTTCTAAAGAGGACTAACTTTCGGGAGAAGTAATTGTTTGATTGATATTTTCGACTTGCCTTAATTCAATTTCATTTTGCAATTCCACTAATATAAGAGTGCTTACATGAAGCGCCTCCTCTTTAGCTCCGAGCGACTTAATACGGGAATGATAAGCAGCTTGCTCAGCCAACAAATCTATCAGGTCAGGCAATTCAACTTCTTTTAAGTCCAGCATATTTATGGAATTAAAACCGAAAATATATCGCAACAACTATGCACAATCATTCTCTCGCTTAGTATCATCAATTCTATTATTATTTCATTCGTAAAATGCTGTGTATTTTACCCACATAAATTAATAAAACTTTCCAAATGTGAACATATATCCCCACTTAATTGAAAATCTTTGCTTTAAAAAATTGGTATCGATGTTGGAATATAGTAGCCAGATTTTCGTAGGATATTGGATATAAAAAGCCGGGGAGGATTTCTATCCACCCCTTTTTTTGGCATCAGAATTGAATTTATGATTATAGTTTAAATAGAAGTTTTTAGTCTAAAGCCCTAATGGTGGAATTCTTATCCACCATTTTTTAGTGCCTTCCATTTATAATTTGATGGAAAAAATATTTTCTTCTGCTATTCATTATGAAATCAGGAATCCGTTGGTGTTTACAATGCTTCTATTTTGAATGAAAAAAATAGAACAAAAAACAAACCCCCGTCTCTCGACGGGGCCTTAAAACTCCTTTCATGTAGGGAAAGGATTTGAACTATCGGCGCTTCCACCACTTCAACAGCCCCTTCATCAACAATGATATCCCAAAACTCACTACAGCTCCAATTCCTGTTAACACGGCTGTTTTCAAAGCGTCCCCGCTATTGATATTGGCGAAAATGATTGTCAGCGTTCCTCCGACGGTCCCGGTTTTTGTATAGGAGTGTTCATTCATTTTACTTACGCTCATATTTTACTGCGGTCTGGCTCACTGCGCTGCCAACTGTTCCAGCTACAGCCAGGTATCCCGCTACCTGTGTTACTATAACCGGCAATCCAACCGGAATAGCAAACACGCCTGCAATGACTGCACTTAAAAGCAACCCGGTATTCCGCAGTTTTTTGAAATACTGCGGCGTTGCCCCTTTTCATCCTTTTTATTACACTACGCATTACTCTGCATTTAATGATTAAAAAAATGGTTGGCTTCTCAAATGGTAGGTCCATTACCATTGGATTTTTTGTCTCTTAAAAAAGAAACCGGGCGATACAGGATGATTGTCTCAAACAACTATAAACTAGTTTCATCATGATTTTTTCATAACAACTACTCA
>CAMLEX010000719.1 GCA_946479055.1 uncultured Bacteroidota bacterium
AACAACTTCTTGCAAATCCTATAATGCTTTCATCTGTATTGTACATGCTCATTGCTACACCATCTCCCTTAAAGTTGAATACTTCAAAAGTTTGTGGTTCACCACCACCATCCGGTGTAAAGGTCATTGTCAGTTTTCCTTTTCCTTTTATCACTGTATCAGTAGCTCTGTACTGATCGCCAAAAGCATGACGACCGACAATGATAGGTGCGGTCCAGTTGGTTACCAATCTTGGAATATTGCTGATAACAATCGGTTCACGGAATACAGTCCCATCCAGAATATTACGGATAGTACCATTGGGGCTCTTCCACATTTGTTTCAGCTTAAATTCTTCTACCCGTGCTTCATCCGGGGTGATCGTAGCGCATTTAATACCTACACCATATTCTTTAATAGCGTTGGCAGCATCAATGGTAACCTGGTCATTGGTCTGATCCCGGTATTCAACACCAAGATCATAATATTTTATATCCAATTCTACATAAGGCAGAATGAGCTTGTCTTTGATAAATTTCCAGATAATACGAGTCATTTCGTCGCCATCCAATTCTACTACAGGCTTTGCAACTTTGATCTTTTGGGCCATAAAAACTATTTTTTAAGTTAATGTTTCAAGGAACTGTGTTTACAGTTCAGGGCCGCAAATCTACAATTTATTGGATGTACTTTATTCAGGCCGGCGAGATAATCGTTTTTAGAAAAAAAAGTTATTTCCCCTTTATGTTGATTTTAATCAATTATTTACGTAACTTTTCCTAGCAGTATTATCATGGATGTAACCAGGCTTTTCCACAACTATCTGAACAAATTTGTTAGTATTTCAGATGATGAATTTGAACAGAATTTTGCGCCCATTATCAAAGCAAGACGGTTTGGGAAAAGGGAATATATTATCAAAGCGGGAGAAGTAGAGAATTATTTCAATTTTGTTATTAAGGGATTGGTTCGTAAATATTACAAAAAAGCACAGAATGAAATAAATACCCAAATATCTATGGAGGGCCAAATCATCATGTGCCAGCAATCCTTTCTTGGCCGACAGCCATCTGAATATTATATTGAAACAATTGAACCGTCCGTAGTCGCTTCTATAAAATACGAACACCTGGAAGAGCTATACAACAAGTCAAAAAAAATGGAACGCTTAGGCAGGTTGGTTATTACTTATATGATGGCCATTAGTGATAGCTGGCAAATGCAACAGATAAAAATGACTCCCCGGGAACGGTTTCTCAATTTTGTTATGAAAAACCCTGAGATGATGCAACGGGTCCCACAAAAATATTTAGCGAGTTATCTCAATATCAAGCCTGAAACATTTAGCCGCTTCAAGCACCTGTTGCGTAGTCATACGAAGAACACCGCAGCCTGAAAAAGAGAGATAGTTTGAGGTTCGAGGTTTATTGAGAGTCTTCAGCTTTATTTCTGCAATACAAGCCATAAGCCTAATAAATGATTTTTAGAATTTAAGATAACTTCAAACATCAAACTTCGAACCTCAAATCTCACAAATGCACTATCAAAACCGGAATTTTTAATTCATGGCGAACTGCATTAATCGTTGCACCATAAATAAAATCTTTTAATCCTGTATGGCCATGTGCACCCAGCACCAGCATATCGGCGTTTTCTTCTTTTACAATTCGGATAATTTCTTTGGAGCTGTGACGAAAACCTAATATGCCTTCTGCTTCAAATCCTTTTTCTCTTAATTGGTTTACAAAAAGATCAAGTCGTTCTTTATCTTTTTGTGATTCGTAATCGGCAGTTTCATTACCCAGCAATAATGCTGTGGCGCTTTCTACGACATGTATCAATATGAATTGTGTATCCTGCCCGGCTTGTCCTATCGCTGATGCCAGCAGTTTGGTATCGTTCTCACTAAAATCTAATGCTACAGCGATCTTTTTATAAACCGGCACTTCAATGTTTTGTAAGCCTGGCATATCAGGATGCATCTGAATGGAAACTGGTTTTTTATGTTTGGTAAGTAGAGGGAAAATAATTGAGTAAATCAAAAGTCCGATAAAGAAAATTCCAGCTAATACAATTATTACTTTCACAATACTGTTATCTGAATCAGCAAAGAAACCAATAGCTTCTCCCATCAGCATTTTTAGATTCAGGTAAACAAGTACGGATGCTACCGCCCAGGCAAGAAATTGTATCAAAGGTTTAATGGCGAACGAGCCCATTGTTTTTTTATCACTTACAAAATGAATCAATGGTATTACTGCAAACCCCAATTGCAAACTCAATACCACCTGGCTGAATATTAAGAGACTGTCTACTTCATCTTCGCCAAACATAGCAATGACGATAATGGCAGGTATAATAGCTATTAAACGTGTGATCAGTCTTCGCATGATCGGGTTGATACGCAAGCGTAAATAACCTTCCATTACAATTTGTCCCGCCAGGGTACCTGTTACAGTAGAACTTTGACCGGATGCGATCAATGCAATGGCAAACAGGGTGGAGGTAATGGTTGACCCCAGTGTTTGGGGTAATAATTGATACGCCTGCTTTATTTCTGCTACATTGGTGTTTCCGGTTTGGAAAAACACAGTCGCCGCTAATATAAGAATGGCCGCATTGATTAGAAAGGCAATGTTCAAAGCGATTGCACTGTCAATAAAACTGTACTTCAATGCCTGTTTGATGCCCTGATTTGTTTTTTTGATTTTCCTGGTTTGAACTAATGCCGAATGCAGGTACAGGTTATGTGGCATTACTGTAGCGCCAATGATACCAATAGCTAAATATAAAGCGGTTTCTTTGGGTAAAGCATTGCTCATATTTTTTGCAGCATACAGGTCTTTTGCTTCTGGCAATGAAGGAATCAAACCTTTCAATACTTCATGCAACTGCGGATCGGCCATAATGATATTTACCAGGAAACAAACACCTATTACTGCAATCAGCCCGATGATGAATGCTTCCATCTTACGAATGCCCAGGCGTTGAAGATAAAGCAATAAAAATGTGTCAAACACGGTGATAGATACGCCCCATATCAAAGGCAAACCGGTGAGTAATTGAATCCCGATAGCCATCCCGAGAATTTCGGCCAGATCGGTAGCCGCAATTGCAATTTCAGCAAGCACCCATAAAATAAAATTCATTTTTCTGGGATAGGTTTCCCGGTTGGCTTGTGCCAGG
>CAMLEX010000720.1 GCA_946479055.1 uncultured Bacteroidota bacterium
GAATAGGTGAAAACATGCAGGTAAGAAATATCCAATGAATGAAGGAAATCAAAAGTCTCTTTGAAATGTTCATCTGTTTCGCCAGGGAAACCAACGATCACATCTACACCAATAGCACAATGCGGCATTACCGTTTTAATAAGCTTTACTCTCTCAGCATACAATTCTCTTTTGTATCTTCTTTTCATTAATCCCAGTATGGTATTGCTACCGCTTTGTAATGGAATATGAAAATGCGGCATAAACTTATCGCTGTTGGCAACAAATTCTATGATCTCATTGGTCAACAGGTTGGGTTCGATAGAAGATATGCGGTAACGATCGATGCCTTCCGTTTGCTCGAGCTCTTTTATAAGTGCTAAGAAATTTTCTTCCCTGTTGTTAATACTCACCGGAGCCGAAGCGCCATCGGGGCCTTTCCCAAAATCACCTAAATTTATTCCCGTCAGTACGATCTCTTTAGTGCCGCCTGCTGCTAGTTCTTTAACACTTTTTACAACATTTGCTATACTATCGCTCCGGCTTTTTCCTCTTGCCATAGGAATAGTACAAAAAGAACAATTGTAGTCACATCCGTCCTGCACTTTTAAAAAGGTGCGGGTACGATCATTTACAGAATAAGAGGAATGAAAACCTGAAACATCTTCAATATCGCAACTGCAGATCTTTGCCGAATCGCCTTTTGTCAATTCACGGATATGTTGGGCGATATTAAATTTTTCCGCAGCTCCCAATACTAAATCAACACCGGGGATCTCTGAAATTTCTTTAGGCTTTAATTGAGCATAGCAACCCGTAATAACCACTAAACTTTCCGGGGCCTTTCGTTGTATGCGGCGAACCAAATGCCTGCATTCTTTATCCGCATTTTCTGTAACAGAACAGGTATTGATCACATACACGTCGGCCTGGTCTTCAAACTCCTTTTTCTCAAAGCCTTCGTTTTCCAACAAACGGGAAAGTGAAGAAGTCTCCGAAAAGTTGAGCTTGCAACCTAAGGTATGAAATGCTACTGTCCTGGATTGGGCCATAAGGCCGCAAAGATAAGTCAGAACCGGGATTTATATGATTTAAAAGGATTGCGATGAGTTAGATGCGTGGCAATGATCAAATTACTTTTAATTTGTAAAAATTAGTTGCAGTGAATAAAAAATGGATTCCCTACCTGATCATTATCGTGCTGGCTATTGTTCTTTTTTTTATAAGGAAAAATAAACAGGACGACACAACCAAGCCGAAAACTACCACTGGTAAAAAAGATCCGTCAGCAGTTAATCGCAATCGCGGATTTGATCGCCGTATTTCATACATTGAATATACCGAACATGCCAAATGCCGGATGCAATGCCGGAAAATATCGCAGGATGAAGTAGAAGAAATAATGAAGGAAGGGAAAGTAAATTATGCCAAAAGCGATGTAAATGATCTTCCTTGTCCTACTTATGCTTTGGAAGGTATTACAAAAGACAACCAAAGGGTTCGTGTTATTTTTGCGCAGTGCGATTATAAAACAAAAGTTGTGACCAGTATTGATCTGAATACAGATTGGGAATGTCATTGTCCCGGTGAAGATGGTTCGTCAAATTCAAAAAAAAATAAGAATTGATGCGATTGTTTTGGAAGCCCTGCAATGGTTATATAGCTTCTACCCATCCTCTAAAAGGAGGTAAGGAAGAATCTTTTGTAATCATCGTTATCTTCGTTCAATGATAGAAGATATTTCCAATTTGCAGAGTAATAACACCCCCTTGGTGGATGGGGGCTTCTACTTTGCGGAAATCATCATTCCACTGGCACTTCCAAAAACATTTACCTGGGCTGTGCCTCCGCATTTGCTGGAAAGTGTTAAAATTGGCTGCAGGGTAGAAGTCAATTTGGGGAAAAATAAAAAATATGCCGGTGTTGTAAAAAAAATACATGCTGATAAACCGGAGTTCTTTGAGCCAAAACAAATTCTGAATGTTTTGGATGTGGAACCGGTAGTGTTTGAACAAGAATTAGCATTATGGGAATGGATGGCTTCCTACTATATGTGCAGTGAAGGAGAAGTGATGGCGGCTGCATTACCTGCGCACTTTAAACTGTCAAGTGAATCGATACTGGTTTATAATGAAGAATACGGTGATGATTTCACTGCTTTGGATCATGATGAGTATTTGGTGGGTGAAGCGTTGCTGATTAAAAAAGAATTGAAATTGACAGAGGTGCAGCAGCTTCTCGATTCTTCGCATGTGTACCCTGTTATCAACCGGCTGATTCAAAAAAAAGTTTGTTATGTATGGGAAGCGCTGAAACAAACTTATTCTGCAAAGAAGGAAACTTATGTAATACTGAATCATCAATACGACAATGAAGAAGAACTGGCAAAACTGTTGAATGAGGATAAAAAACTACAGCGGGCGGAAAAGCAGATGGAGCTATTGTTGAGCTATCTCTACCTTATTAAAACAGAAGGAGAAGTAACAAAAACCGAATTACTTAAAAAATCAGGTGCAAGCGATGCTCAATTAAAAGGTCTTATCGAGAAAAAAATAGTACGCACAGAAAAAAGAAATGTCGACCGGCTTCAGTATTTACCAAAGGATATTAAAGTTGATTTTGAATTATCGCCAGCACAGGAAAAAGCATTGACAGAAACCCAGCAATCTTTTGCCGCAAAACAGGTTTGTCTTTTGCATGGTATTACTTCCAGCGGTAAGACGAATATTTATATTAAACTTATTGAAGAATATATCCGGCAGGGCAGACAGGTCTTATATATGTTGCCGGAGATAGCCCTGACTTCACAGATCATACGACGGTTGCAAAAACATTTTGGTGGTTATATCGGTATTTATCATTCCAAGTTTTCTCAAAACGAAAGAGTAGAGATATGGAATAAAGTAAAAACCGGTGAGCTGAAAGTGATATTGGGAGCCAGATCCTCAGTGTTTCTTCCATATACTGACCTGGGCATGGTCATTTGCGATGAAGAGCATGATAGCTCATACAAACAGCAGGAGCCTGCACCCCGGTATCATGGCCGTGATGCAGCCATTTACCTGGCAACATTATTTCATGCAAAAGTTGTACTCGGAAGTGCTACACCATCATTGGAGTCTTATTACAATGCAACAAGATCGGAAGAGCGTCGTGTAGGGAAAGAGTGTAGATCTCGGTGGTC
>CAMLEX010000721.1 GCA_946479055.1 uncultured Bacteroidota bacterium
ACAATTCTTCTTTTGTAAAAGATATTTTTGAATTAAGCACTTCATATTTTTCACCCCGAACTTCAATTCTTTCTCTTATATCTCCTTCCAGATAAAACAAATTAATATCCCGGGGATGAGCTTGTACCTTATACAGCTTTCCTAATCTTTCAGATGTTGTTTCAACAATGCCTGATGCAGTCTGGTTCAGCAGATCATCTTCAAAAACTTTTAGCATCTGCTGCTTCAATATGGCATTATCAGGTAACAGAACGATCAAACCATATTCCGCAAATAAGGCGTTGACAATTTTAAATGTCGCCGTTTGGATATCTTCTCCCATTCTGTAACACTCTTTCACCAGGCTAACAGCTGCTTCTCCAGCAGGTAATACAGCTAACTGTCCTTCTATAACATCCATCAATTTTAAAAAGTCTTTATCCACTTTCATTCTCCCGACAGCTCCTGCTTGTTTTGTATTCCAAACCAGTTTTTCACCATCAAGATTAATATGGTTCAATTCCTCAAGATCGGCATCTTCTGAGCCCATATAATAAACCGGAACAAATTTGTATTGCGGCAACGATTTGTTCAGGTGATCCGCCAGTTTAATTGTATGGAGAATTTTATAAATAAAATATAATGGCCCTGTGAAAATATTATTCTGGTGGGCGGTAGTGATAGTAAATGTATCGGAAGATAATAACGCTTCTATATTTTCCTGAACGGCAACCGATACTTCTGTAACAGCATATTGCTTTTTTAATTCGGACACCAGCACATCCCTGTTTGTTGGAAATTTCTTTCTGACCTCAATAGCTTCCTGGATACCATGAATAGTTGGCGGATGTGCGATAAATGGCATTAACGTTTCCGCCTGATCAATATAATCCAAAGCGATCCTGGAGAAGATCCCTGTTTGCCGGTAAGATAAACGGGTAGATGTACAGTCCATAATGAAGTATAAAAATAAGAAGTTAGCAACGATGCTGCCTACCCCTCAACAAATATTTAACGAAATCGTTCAAAAACTAATACCGGAAATCTGGATAATTTACTCACCGCCATTTCTTCCGGCTATTTGTGTACAATGTTCCGTCAATAATTTTAGTTTCCCATCTGACTTTTGGATAACAAGACCGCATCGCTGATCGTCGTTGAATTTTTCGTTTCCAAAACTGCCATTACCTATCCATCGACTACTTACAATAGCTGTATTACCATTCAATTGTACGCTTATCTCACTGCGTTCCGCTTTTTCCACTTTATATTTATCCGCCGGAGTAAACCAGCTTATGATATCAGCTCTGCCGATTATAGAGCCTGTGGAGGTAAAATAGACATATTGATTATCCATAGCCTGTTTCATAAATCCAGTGTCACGGTTTGCCCACATCGCATCATACTTCCTGATAAAATCTTTTACTTCGACCTCTGTTAAGGGAACATCGTCTTTATCTTTTTGACTTATGTTGCAGGAAAGTAATAAAATAGTAACTGCTGCTGAAAGAATACTAATCCGCATATGATTATTTGGCGCTAAGGTATATTTTTGAATCCTCCCTACTACTCAAAAATGTATTAAAACATTTGTAAATTCGTAGAACATTGCTTGCTTATGGAAACCTACGGAAAGATACTGCTCATCGCTATGCCGGCCTTCCTGGCATTAGTATTATTTGAAAAATGGTGGGGCTGGCGAAAAGGTAAAGACACGGTACGCAACTTAGATATGATCAGCAGCCTCAGTAGCGGAGTTACCAATATAACCAAAGATGTTATCGGGCTTTATTTTATTATACTCTCCTATCCATTTTTTCTCAGGCACCTTGCACTTACAAATATTCCCAATACGATTATCGTTTATGTTATTGCATTTTTTGCATTAGACTTTGCTGGTTACTGGGTACACCGACTTCAGCATGTAACCAACTTTTTCTGGAACGGTCATATTGTGCATCACAGCAGCGAAGAGTTTAATCTTGCCTGTGCTTTGCGTCAAAGCATCTCATCCATAGTAAAAACGTTCGCCATTTTTCTTTTGCCGGCAGCCGTATTGGGTGTTCCTGAGCAAGTAATCGGCGTAGTAGCGCCCTTACATTTATTCGCCCAGTTCTGGTACCATACGCAACATATCAACCGGATGGGATTTTTAGAAAAAATAATTGTCACACCTTCTCATCATCGGGTGCATCATGCCATTAATCCAGAATACATTGACAAAAACTATGGACAGATATTTATTTTCTGGGATAAATGGTTTGGCACTTTCCAGGAAGAATTGCCTGATGTGCAACCGGTATATGGTATCACGAGGCCGGTAAGAACCTGGAACCCTATCAAGATCAATTTTCAACATGTATGGCTCCTAACTAAAGATGCATGGAGAACAAAGAACTGGAAAGACAAATTCAGTTTATGGTTCAAACCGACTGGCTATCGACCTTCAGATGTTGCCGCTAAATATCCAGTTTATAAAATTGACGATGTTTATCAGTTTGATAAATATGTTACCCGATCTTCGACTGCTTTAAATACCTGGAGTTGGATACAAATGCTCATGATACTGTTTTTAATTAGTTATATGTTTGGCAATATTGCACTCATTAACAGTATCGACAAATCTTATATTTTTGGGTATGGTGGTTTTATTTTTTTAAGTGTATATGCGCTGACGGATCTTATGGACAGAAATGGATCAGCCATTTTATGGGAGATCTTCCGAAGCGGAACCGGACTGGCTTTTCTTTATCAGCAAAATGATTGGTTTGGTGCTACTACTTATTTTCGCCCCGTTTTGTACATACTTGGAGTGTATTTTGTTATCTCTATTATTATTACCGGATGGTTTGTAATAACGCATAGAAAAGAAGATCAGGCTTTATTAATAAATGTATAGGATTAAACATTCATGAATTTCATTTCAACCATTTTCGTTTTATACTCCTGAATTGTATACTGAATTTCCGCCTGGCTTTTAACTTAAAAACAACAACGTCATAATTAAGTATTACCCGATTTTTTCTTTTGTCAATTCATTATTGATTGTTCGCCAGATTTGAAGAGGGTTTTCATTTTTTAATTCATCAGGTAAAAATACATTGCTCCAGTTTTGAAATGCAACCGGTCGTGCAAACCGCTTGATGCCATCAGCGCCTACTGATGTAAACCTTGAATCCGTAG
>CAMLEX010000722.1 GCA_946479055.1 uncultured Bacteroidota bacterium
CATCCGCTAACATTTCGTTCCTGCGGGGTCTTCCCAAATCTTCGAATCAAATAAGCGGTCCCGCCGGGGTTTGGCCCAAGCCAACCTCGGCGAATTGTCACTGTCTATCATTCACGATCTTCTTCACCGCTTCAAATGACGGTAACTGTCTTTCGTTTTCGCTCCATCTTTGGGTTTGTGTGGAAACAAACCCGGGCAGTGGCTTATTTGCTTTTCGTGTTTGCAATTCCAAACGGTATGTGTACAAGTGGAATGTTTTCTAAAGCAGGATCAAGATGTGTTATTTGGTCATCAAAAAACAAATGCGGCTTTAATACTTCTAAAATTCTTTTCTTTTCAATTCCTCCTAATAAAAACATTTCATCTACCGTCACGCCCCAATCTTTTAAAGTATTTATGGCCCTTTCATGCGAAGGTGCGTTTCGAGCAGTTATGATGGCTGTTTTTACAATCTTTTTATATTTGGGATTTTCGACCTCTTTTTTTGTTTCTAATTGTTGAAAAAAAGAAAGCTTTTTAAAAAAGTTTGCTAAAGGTCCTGGATTATGAGTTTCTGCGATATGTTCCTGTTCATGCTCATGAAAAATTTCAAGTTGTCCACTCTCTTTGAATACTTTTTCCGCTTGGTCATCAGCAATTACTCCATCAAAGTCGAATGCAACTCGAAGTTCCATATCGACATCGTCATCAACAACATTGGTTTTTAGTATCCTGCCTGCGCCATGATTTGCCTCAATTGCATTTATTACATCTTGCTCATGTGTCGATAAGAATAAGGATATGTTGTAGGCTGGGATATAATTATAGGGTGATTTACCAGACGTAAATGCTGCTCTTGAAATGTCAAGTCCGTGACTTTTTATAGCATTGAAGATTCTTATTCCGGTCTCGGGGCTATTTTTTGACAATAAAACTACCTCAACAGGAACTTCTTGATTGTAAACCCTATTAATGTGCAGAAAACGCTTGATAAATGGCATAGCTATGCCTCCTTCTAAAAACTTTTTTTTGTTTTCGGATTGATGTAGTCTGTATTTTTCTATTCCTTCTTCAATAAAAATTCTATCCTCTAGTTCCAAGTCGAAAAGGGCATTAGATGAAACTCCTACTACTAATTTTCTTTCTATTGGATATGCCATATCACTAAGTTGATTAAATGACGCACAAAATTAAATATACAGTACTCCCTTTGAAAATACAAAATGACTCGTCCTAAAATAAGTTTACAGCTTTCTATTCCCTGCCGAGGTGTGTCACGAATCAATGAACAGGATAGTTCTTTGAATGCTGAATAAAAGATGGTAGCAGGTCTACCGCATACGCCGTACAGTCGGAGTATGCAAACCACTCTTAGATGCTGTAGTCAAAAGCTATGGTATTAAGCGTAAGAGAAAGGTGATAATAAAATCATCGAGGTAAGTGTAAAGGAGCTGAACTCAAGTGAATCATTGAAGACATGTCGAAAGGGATTAATCGTCAGTAAAACTGTTGGCTTCTCGGCGCTGACAGGACAACTGTAACGGGCAACTGTTTACTGGTTACAGACTGGCCGGCATTAAGATGACAGGAACTTTACACAGGCTTTTATTCGGAACGTGAGAGGCTATCTTGTTGATGGGCCAAAAGCTTTGCAGGAATCTTAAATGGAGACTGTTCAACAAAAGTTTTACAGTTCATACTGCAACTCAATCTCGTTACAAGCGGGAGAAGCAACAAGAAGCGTCGGACGAAGTCATAGTAGTGATGAAGTTCCTGTAATGGGGATGGAGCGAAGGACTTCGGTTATCCAGTCAAATATTTTAGAACAACCATTAAAACAATGGGAGGATTGTAAAAGAAAATGACAAAGTCATTGCCAATTAGTAAACGGATGGTGTATAACAGCTATCTGAAAGTCATCGCCAAAGATGGAAGTGCGGGAATAGATAAACAGAGCATTGAAATGTTCAATGAAAATCTGTCTGATAATCTGTACAAGATCTGGAATCGCATGACATCAGGGAGTTATTTTCCACCGCCGGTGCGAACGGTATTTATTCCCAAGAAGCAAGGCGGTAAAAGGCCGTTGGGTATACCCACAGTCAGCGACCGCATTGCACAAGGCGTAGTAAAAGATCACTTAGAACCTGCATTAGAAACGATCTTTCACTCGAGTTCTTTTGGATACAGGCCAGGCAGGAGTGCACATGATGCATTAAGTCAATGCCAGGCTAATTGTACCAAATTTGCATGGGTGATTGATGTGGATATAAAAGGGTTCTTTGACAACATCAGCCATGACATCATGCTTCAACTATTACAACAACACACACAGGAAAAGTGGGTGATGCTGTATGCTGAGCGTTGGTTAAAAGCAGGAGTAGAGCAGGAAGATGGAAGTGTAGCAGCAAGGACAAAAGGAACGCCGCAAGGCGGTGTTGCCAGTCCCCTGTTTGCCAACATCTATCTGCATCACTGTTTTGACAAATGGATGGACGAAGTAAATCCGCAAAATCCTTTTGAAAGGTATGCAGATGATATAGTCATCCACTGTCATAGCAAAGAAGAAGCTGAACAGTTGCTGTCACAATTAAAAGTAAGAATGCAAGCATTTGAATTAACACTGCATCCAGACAAAACGAAGATTGTGTACTGCAAAAACTATCAGCGGACAGGAACGCATGAGCAGGAGAGCTTCACGTTTCTGAGTTATGATTTTCAACCACGGCGTAAGCGGTCCAGCTTTGGACGCAATAAGACATACATGATCTTTGCGGGAGCAATAAGTAACAAAGCCAAAACCAGTATCAGGGAAGTGATAAGAACAATCCTGATGCCCAGATGGAGTGAACAGACATTGGATATGTTTGCGAAATTGCTCAATCCAAAGCTGCGAGGCTGGATTAATTACTACGGCAAATTTTACAGAAGGCAAATGTTAGAATTGTTCTTTTATGTGAATGAAAGAGTAAAGAAGTGGATTGCCAATAAATACAAGCTAAGATCAAAGAGTTTGATAACGGCAAAATATCAGGCAATACAAACAGAACAACCAGAACTGTTTTATCATTGGCGATTGGGAATAAAAGCATGATTGGATAACAAGAGCCGTATGACGGGAGACTGTCACGTACGGTTCCGTGAGCGGCTTAAGCTGAAATGCTTTTGCCTACTCGACT
>CAMLEX010000723.1 GCA_946479055.1 uncultured Bacteroidota bacterium
CAAAAGATGGCAGCTATGGCAAAAAAGAATTTATTGAGTTGCAAAAGATGGCAAAACTGTATGGGGTAAACATCATTCCTGAAATTGATGTGCCTGCACACTCGCTTGCCTTTAGTAAAGCTGTACCCGGAATTGGAAGTAAGGAATATGGATTGGATCATCTTGACCTGTACAATCCGCTTACTTACACTGTTATTGATAATGTGTTTAAAGAATATCTCGAAGGTCCAAATCCTGTATTTATCGGGAAAGAAGTGCATATTGGCACGGATGAGTATGCAAAAAAAGAGTCAGAAAAATTCAGGGCCTTTACCGATCATTATATTCGGTTTGTGGAAAGTTATGGTAAGAAAGTGCGTATGTGGGGTGCGCTGACACATGCACAGGGCACAACACCTGTAAAATCAGAAAACGTAACCATGAACTGGTGGTATAATGGCTATGCAGAACCAAAGGAAATGGTGAAGCTGGGTTACGATGGCATCAGCACCCCCGATGGCTGGTTGTATATCGTGCCTGCCGCATGTTATTACTACGATTATCTCAATACAAAAACACTTTATCAGCAATGGACACCCAATATGGTTGGGAAAGACACATTTGCCTCCGACGATCCAAAAATCAGAGGCGGTTCGTTTGCAGTATGGAACGATCATGTAGGCAATGGTATTACGGAGAAAGATGTGCACCATCGTGTGTTTCCTGCTATGCAGGTGCTCTCGCAAAAAATGTGGGGCGGGGCAGATACCGTAATGTCTTATGAAACATTTTTTCATCGCAGCAAAAATGTGGGAGAAGGCCCCGGGTTGAATATGATGGGAAAGATCAAGAGTAAAGATTCGCTTGTATTGTATTACAGTTTTGATAAGCAGCATAGCAAAACAGAAGCAAAAAATATTCTTGCATTCAGCAATGCAAACATTGATGTGTCAAGGCAGGCGCTTCAGTTAAAGGGCGGAAATAGTTTTATGCAAACGCCTTTTATTGGTATTGGTTATGGTTACACCATCAGCTTTTCCATCTTTCCCTCTGCAAATAATGCCAATGATGCGGTGTTGTTTTCATCAAAAGATGCAGTGGTAAAATTAAAACAGCAAGCAACCGGTAAACTTGGTTTTTCACGAGAAGGTTATCATTATACATTTAACTATGTTGTACCAGAAATGCAATGGAGCCATCTTGTTATTACCGGCGATAACAAAGGCACAAGCCTGTATGTGAACGGTGTACTGATAGAAAAGTTAGCAGGAGCAAAGCGTACGTTTGCCAATGGCAAAACAACAGCAAAAGTGCAGACTTTGTTTTTCCCGCTTCAGTTTATTGGCGATAAGAAAAATGCTTTTAAAGGGTATATCGACCAGGTGACGGTGTTCAATTGTATTTTACCTGATAATGAAATTCAAGCACTGGCACAATAAGCAGTATTATGTTTTTGTCTCAAAAAGTTTATAACAGCATTCATTAATAAGTCAGTTGTGATCCCTAAATTTCGGATTTCAAAAAAAAGGAATGATAAGAAATAAGCAATTACTTTTCGCCTTATTGGTTACAAGTCTCACTATTACGGCCTATGCGCAGCAACGGCCCAATATCGTAATCATCGTTTCAGATGACCATGCTTACCAGGCTATCAGCGCCTATGGCAGTAAGTTGATGAAAACCCCCAACATTGATCGTATTGCCAATGAAGGGGTGCTTTTTAAAAAAGCTTATGTAACGAATTCCATTTGCGGACCCAGTCGTGCAGTACTATTAACCGGAAAGTACAGCCATAAAAATGGATTTAAAGACAATGAAAGCTCACGCTTCGATGGTTCGCAGAATACATTCATCAAAGAATTGAGCAATGCAGGCTATCAAACAGCATGGATTGGCAAATGGCATTTGGAAACACAGCCCCAGGGTTTTTCTTTTTGGCAAATACTGCCTGGGCAAGGCAGCTATTACAACCCTGATTTTTTGATGATGGATGGAAGCCGGAAAAAATTTGAAGGATATGTTGCCAATGAAGTGGAGGATGTAGCCGAAAACTGGTTGGACAAAAGAGATCCGTCCAACCCTTTTTGCCTGGTAATTGGTCATAAAAACACCCACCGTACCTGGATGCCTGATACAACAGACATGGGGCTGTTCGATAACACAACTTTTCCCTTGCCTGAAAATTTTTACGACAACTACAACAGCAGGGAAGCCGCTGCCGTGCAGGATATGACAATTGCCAAAACCATGCGAATGGGTTATGATTTAAAAATGTTTGATGGCGAAATAAAAGATGGCAACATTACAAGAATGAATGCAGCGCAAAGAGCAAAATTTGACGCCTACTACCAACCCATTTATGAGGATTTGAAAAAGCGCAACCTCAGTGGCAAAGCGCTTGACGAATGGAAATACCAGCGTTACATTCGGGATTATTTAGCTACCGCAACATCACTCGATAGAAATATTGGCCGCACACTTGATTATCTCGATAAACATAAGCTGACCAATAATACGATTGTAATCTATGTTTCCGACCAGGGTTTTTACATGGGCGAGCATGGTTGGTTCGACAAACGTTTTATGTACGAAGAATCTTTCCGTACGCCAATGATGATGCGGTATCCAGGCGTGGTGAAACCCGGTACAGTGAATACCAACATGGTGATGAACCTCGATATAGCGCCCACTATACTGGATGCAGCCGACGTAAACATTCCAAAGGATATCCAGGGCAAATCCTTTCTTCCACAATTTACAGGTAAAAAGGCAAAAGGAAGAAAGGCGCTGTATTATCATTATTATGAAAATGGCGAACATGCTGTGTCTGCTCATTTCGGCATCAGTACCGGCAGGTACAAACTCATCCGGTTTTATAATAGAGTGGAAAGTTGGGAACTCTACGATTTGCAGGCGGATCCTTCTGAAATGAAAAATGTAATTGGTAAAAAAGGTTATGAAAAAATAACAAACAAGCTAACAAAGCAATTGGCTGAACAGGTGAAGCAATACGAAGACACCGATGCAGCGAAAATCCTGCATCAGCCTGTAGCGAAAAAAGCATTTTGAAAAAGCAAAATAGAAGAGTATCATCAATCTAAGCTTAGTATCATATGGTGCAATTTTTCCGATTTTTAGAATGACCGGTCCTTTATATAGCTGCTGTTTTTTTGACT
>CAMLEX010000724.1 GCA_946479055.1 uncultured Bacteroidota bacterium
CAATAAAAACCGTCTAAAAGGCAATAAACACGGTCGGTAATCGTTCAAGTGAACTGAATGGGAGCTATAAGTATGCGATAAGTGGTAGAGGGGTTGATTTTTAAAAACTAACATTATTGCTCCCTGAACATTTCGAAAAGATTGAAAAACTGGTCATTTTTTAGTTACTGGTAAAATTCAATACTTTCGGGCCCCGTTTAGTTATAATTTGTTCAAATTTCAATTTATAAAAGTACATTCTAATGAGACCAACTGCCAGGAAGCTAACTGCCGGAATTTTATTTTTTTGTGGAATTTTACCCGTTACCAAATCACAGAATGCTGAACCGATCAATGTAGTCACAACTGCTGTTCCTTTTTTACGTATTTCACCTGATGCCCGCTCTGGTGGTATGGGTGATATAGGCGTTGCTACAAGTCCCGACGCCTCAAGTGGATTTTGGAATATCGGAAAAGTGGCTTTTAATGAATCAAAGGGTGGCATTGCCGCTACGTATACACCCTGGCTGAAAAATTTGGTCAATGATGTTTATCTCGCTTCGCTGTCAGGTTATTATAAATTTGACGAAACCCAGGCGGTAAACGCAAGCCTGCGTTATTTTAGCCTGGGTAATATCCAGTTTACTGACGGTGTTGGTAATTCATGGGGAAGTGGAAAACCCAGAGAGTTCAGCTTTGATGTTGGCTATTCCCGCAAACTTTCAGATAAATTAGGGCTGGGTATAGCCTTACGTTATATTAATTCCGATCTCACCAATGGGGTTCCTTCAGGAAGTACAACTTATAAAGCCGGTAATTCTGTAGCAGGAGATATTGGTTTCTACTATGATGGGAAAAATGAGACAGGTGATGGTTTTGCTTTTGGCGCAACATTGACCAACCTGGGTTCTAAAATATCTTATACCGGTAATGCGGATTCCAAAGATTTTATTCCGGCCAATCTTGGATTGGGAAGTACCTGGACCAAAAATTTTAATGAAGACAACAAGTTGACATTTGGACTTGATATTAATAAATTGCTAGTGCCTACTCCTCCAGCAGATCTAAGCGATCCCAATGCAGTAGCTGATTACAGGAAAAAAGGAGTTGTGTCCAGCTGGTTTGGTTCTTTTGGTGACGCACCCGGGGGTTTTAAAGAAGAGTTGAAAGAGTTTCAGGTATCTGCAGGCGCAGAGTTTTGGTATCAAAACCAATTTGCTTTACGTGCAGGCTATTTCTTTGAAGATAAAACAAAAGGTAATCGTCGCTATTTCACGGCTGGTCTTGGGGTGAAGTATAATATTTTCGGTCTTAACTTTTCTTATCTTCTTCCTTCTGGCAGTGGTGTTACTCAAAACCCATTATCAAATACTTTGAGGTTCTCTATATTGTTTGATCTGGATGGCGGTACTGCAACGGAAGAATAAGAAAGTTGCCTGTTACCAGTTACTGGTTGCCAGTAAAGGAGAATGAAATTTAAAAGTGTCCTGTTTCAAAACGGGGCATTTTTTTTTGAAGTTAGCTGTTGCCAGTTGACTGTTGCCGGTTAATTCATTCAAGTAAAGATAACGGGAATGATTTTTCGATTAACGAAACCGGGAACCGAAAACTGGTTACCGGCAACACACTCTATATTTGCACTCTAAAAAAATAATTATGGCGTACAGAATAGGCATGGGTGTTGATTTTCATCAATTGAAAGAAGGAAGAGATCTTTGGATAGGCGGTGTAAAAATTCCATATTCAAAAGGGGCTTTAGGACATAGTGATGCTGATGTATTGCTGCATGCTATCTGTGATGCATTGCTGGGTGCTCTTTGTTTAGGTGATATTGGTGTTCATTTTCCAGATACGGATGCTGCTTATAAAGATATTGACAGCAAAATATTGTTGGAAAAAACAATTGTGCTGATAAAAAAAGAAGGTTATTCCATTGTAAATATTGATACCACACTTTGTCTGGAGCAACCAAAGATAAAACCGTATACAGAACAAATGCGTAAAGTAATTGCCGGTATTGCAGGAATAACAGAAAGGGATATTTCTATAAAAGCAACAACAACTGAGCAAATGGGATTTGTGGGAAGGGAAGAAGGATTAGTGGCCCATGCTACAGTATTGCTTGAAAAAGTTGTTTAAAAGTTCACAAGTTCAGCTAAGCTCTTTCGACCTATTAACTTGTGAACCCGTAAACTTGTAAACTCTTCAACTTCTCAAACCCGTGAACCTTTATATTTGCAACCATGAAATGAGACATAAAAATTATCGGGAAACTTAAAATCACCGGCAATGTTAATTTTTATGACGAATTACATGCGACAAAATAAAAAATAAGATTAACGCATGAAACCAATAGAAATAAAGATCATTAATACATCCTCCAATCCTTTGCCCCAATATGCTACCAGCGGTTCGTCAGGCATGGACATAAGAGCTAACCTGGATACGCCGCAAACATTGAAACCTTTAGAAAGAACATTAGTACCTACTGGTATTTTTATTGAAATACCACAGGGGTATGAAGTGCAGGTACGTCCTCGTAGCGGACTGGCCATCAAGCAAGGCATTACCTGCCTGAATACACCAGGCACCATTGATGCTGATTATCGTGGAGAAATTAAGGTTATTTTAATCAACCTTTCGCAGGAAGACCAGGTCATACAACACAGCGACCGGATTGCACAATTGGTTGTTCAGAAAGTGGAACAGGCAATATGGAAACCTGTGGATGAATTAGAAGTTTCTGAAAGAAATGCGGGAGGTTTTGGACATACGGGTAAGCAGTGATTCAGTTACCGGTTACCCCTTTCCTGTTACCGGAACTTCTTATTTCAAAATGACTTTTATTTATCTGAAAATTATAAAAAATTAGAGATTTAAAAGTTTATAAAACGGGGTAAAAATAACAGGAATGACTTAACAAATAACTGGTAATCTGTAACATTTGTATTAGATAAAAGGAATGAATTCCCGGATAAAGGAACCGGAAACAAGTAACCGGCAACATTTGTATTAAAAGCCTCCGGCAATAAAAAATAATAATGATCAGATTAATAATAGCTTTAGCGATAGCAACTTGTTTGATGGCATCATGCAGATCAACGAGAAAAATACAAACAGCTATTGCAAAAAAAGATTCTGTACAGGTGACAACTCCGGATCCGAACCGTTTG
>CAMLEX010000725.1 GCA_946479055.1 uncultured Bacteroidota bacterium
TTCAAAAAACCTGCCCGACTGGCCGGCATTTGACAAATGGGACGGTTCTACAGTATCAAGGCTGTTATGGGCATTGATCTATGGCGCCTTGTTTGTTGAATTCGCTCCATCCATCTGGTTCCTGCTGCTGTTGCCGTTGGCACTGGCCATGGGCCCTATTCATGGCGTCATCATCAACTGGTTTGCGCATAAATATGGCTATACCAATTTCAAATTGAAGAATACTTCTCAAAATTTATTTTCTGTTGATATTTTCATGTTGGGCGAATCTTACCATAACAATCATCATAAGCATCCTTCTGCATTGAACTTTGGCAGACGCTGGCATGAGGTAGACCCGGTGTACCCGATTATCCGTTTCCTGGCCTGGTGTCGTATTATAAAAATACCAAAGATGGAAACCGCTGCGGCTGTTATGAATGAGCCCGGTAATAAATAAGGAGATTGCAGTAAAATTATTCTGTATAAAAGAAAAAAGAGTTTCAAATTTTGAAACTCTTTTTTTTGACTAATTCAGCCTTTTAACTATCCATTTCAAGACTGCATTCTTAGATGATCTTGAATAATACGCCTTATTTCAACAATAACCTTCTGATATAAAATCACACTACTACGATAAAATTCATCAGCTTGTAATTTCCAACTGTTCAAATTAGCTGATAATTTATCTCCTTCTCGCTTTTTCAATCCAAAAGTCTTTATGGTTCATTTTTCAACTTACATAAAAAAGGCCCCAATATAAAAAACATGAAGCCCGTTTTGGGCACCAAATAAAGAAACCGGTGAAATGATACAAAGATGGACTTATGGCTTAATGATAAGGGCTGCAAACTCAGTAATGAGAAATATTCACAGTGATGGTGAAAATAAACACAGGATGCCCCTCTTTTTACCGTTTGAAATGTCAAAGGAATTTTTAAGTGAAGAGTTAACTGAGCAGAGGTATAGAGAAATGTTGGCCCATGAAATGCAATCTAAAAATTTAGACTACCATCCTGTACTTACTATCAGGACTCCTAAACTGAGGCAGGATGATAAGCCTAAGACTGCGTTTTGGGAACATCTTCCTCCATTAGGTGAATTAAACCCTGAAATTGAAGTTGCATGACGTTTGAATATACCGATGAGTTTGAAATAATCTATAAAAGACCGCGTGTAAAGATTACTAAATATGAAGCTCAAAAGGTTTACCGTCTATATGGCCAAATGATACTATAGATTTTCTTTCTGAGAATGAAATAGCAGGAGATAAGTGGGATTGCTGATGGGTTTAAATAAATGCGGAACAACAAGCACAGGGCATTGTACATTAGAAAGCAAGTCACGTATAAACTCCGTCGGAACTTTTTCAGGGTAGTTTGTAGCAGTTTCCCGGCTGTCAATCACAATAAGATCTGCATAGATACTTTCGAGTAATAATTCCTGTATGGCTACGCTTCGATCATGATGTATAGTATAATTCAGTCCTGTTTCCTGGCAAGCTGTTTCAAAACTTTTAACAGCCATGGCTCTTGCTTTGGTGTCTTTTTTATCCAATTTTCTTTAATGAGATCATAGATTTTATAGCTGGTATGATCATCCAAAAAAACGCCTACCAGGTGAGCATCGTTTGTTTGCGAAATTTGGATCGCATAGTCTCTTGTACTCACAGAGAATTTTAAACCATCAAAAGCCGCTATAATTTTTTTCATATCAGCGGATTATTTCTTTAAATGAAGGAGAAATTCTTAATAATGTGATATGAAAATCGGTTGGGTGATGGTTTTAATAAGGAACCCTTTGGTAGAATAGTTGGAACCAAATGATGATTTTTATCACCCCTATTAGTTTAATACAGCCTTAATTAATAATCTCAGTTAATGCTACAGCCCTGCTGTATGCCATTCATCTGAGTAATTTAATGCAAGCCAAAATAGTTGTCTTTCATTGTTACCAGGTATCCTTTAATGTTATCACTGAAGCAACATCAGAAGAACAAACGGATCTGTTAATAAAGAAAGACATCGGGATCGCTTTACAAAAACTGCAAACCCAGGTAAATAATGCTTACAAAGAACTAGGCATAGACACAGTGCCATCGACAACTTCAATCGGGGTGGAATTAAATCCATTGGTAGTTGAAAAAACAATTGACGTAGCCAGGAAGCATCATGCGGATGTTATTGTAATGGGAACACATGGCGCTTCTGGTCTAAATAACGTGTTCTTTGGTTCAAATACTTCAATTATGATTTCTAAAGCGGATATCCCGGTATTAGCTATTCCGGAAGATTACAGTTTCCAGAAAATCGGGACCATCGCTCTTGCTTCTGATCTTGAAGATCCGGAAGACGAATTAAACAGGGTAATGCCGTTTGTAAGTACTATTGGGGCCCGGCTTGATATTGTTCATCTCGACTATGGAATTGATCCATTTAACGGGAAAGAACAGCGTGTTGTCAAACTTATAGAAAAAATTGTCTATGGAAAGATTCGCCTGGTGAAACAAAAAGCTGTTATTGAACAAACTTTATTAAAGCAATTAAGAAAATACATGGATGAACAAAAACCCCAATGGTTGGTAATGTTTACAAAACAACGTAGTTTTTGGAATAAGATATTACTGAGAAGTAAAACTGAAGATATAGCCAATTTTATGCAGCTACCCTTGCTAAGCTTTAAAAAAAGACTTACTGAATATCCACTCAAAAAATAGCTGACGAATCTTTTCACTTTCAACACTAAACTTTTCACCGGTGATCTTTATCAGCTAAAATCCTGACTTCCGTCATTGTGTTGTCAAAACTATTTATGTTCCTTTAGATAAATTCAAATGACATGTTTGGAAATTTAAACCATCATGAGATTGAAGAGGTATTAAAACAACAAATCGTGGGCCATTTAGGATGCCATGCTGATGATATTACCTATGTTGTACCTATCAGCTATGCATACGATGGAACCTACATTTATGGATACACTTTTGAAGGAATGAAACTCAACATGATGAGGGCAAATCCAAAGGTTTGTTTCCAAGTCGATAATTTAAGCAATCTGGCGAATTGGCAGAGTGTAGTCTCCTGGGGCAAATTTGAAGAGCTGGCAGATGAAGAGCAACGATACCAAGCTATTCAACAATTGATGAGCCGGCATTTACCAATGATACACAGCG
>CAMLEX010000726.1 GCA_946479055.1 uncultured Bacteroidota bacterium
AAAAAAATGTAGATTCCTGAATGTATAACTATAATCAACACTTAAATTATACCAGTTTTTTCCACTGATGGCAAACAAATTATAAGGCTCATCTCTTTTTTGAATGGGTATTGAAAATTGGTAATGAATACCATTAATACCTACATGCCATCTGTTGCTAATGTATTTTATATTCCCCCCAAAAGATGTTTGCCGTAGACTATTTTTATCTGCCACCTCTGCTGCCGTCCGATGATAACCTGACATTTGAAACGAAGAGATATAATCTTCAAAGTTGACTGTATCTGCTACAAAATTTGCACTCAGCCGGCGAACAGATGCAAAAACAGTGGCTTCAATATTTTCTTTTTTAATAGTGATCCCGACTCCCCTGTTGAAATTAAATTCACCTGCAGAATTGTAAGGACGAAGAACTGCTGATTGTCGTTTAACCCCAGTTATATCAACACTTTTTTTGAAGGCAAGACTTTGCCATTGTATCAAACCCTGACCCATATTTACGGTAAAATCACCTAATGCCAATGACTGAATGATGCCGATTTTCCTGGCAAATAAATGAAAAGAATAAAAATCAAATCCTTTTTTTTGTGAGCCTTTAAAAAATTGTTCACCTGCATCTTTATCACCTACCAAACCAACCTGTAATAAGTTCTTATAAGTATATCGGTATCGAAAAAATAATCGTTGCGGGGTTCCCTGGTATTTTGTTCCTGTTATGGATTTATCAAAACCTTTTTGTTTTTCCACCACCTGCGTAAAACGAAATAGTAAACTATGATTTCCATCTTTAAACCGCATGGCAAGATCATTGTTTAACGAAACAGCCGAAGCAATAGTAATAAATGGCAATAGTTTTCTCAGCGTATTTACATCCCATGCTGGAATAGCTTGTAATTCATAAATATTGATAAACTTACCTAATAGCCTGCGATAAGAAATAAGATTAACGATCTGCAAATCTGTAAGTATTCTTAATTCTCTCAACTCATTAATATCGGCAACATTCAGGTTGATGGGATTTCTCCTGAATTGCTCCATTTGTTGCAGGTACGAATCATCTTCGGTCTCTGCTTGTTCTGCATCAGTAAGATTTTCTAATTGCTGTTCAGCAGATGTGGAATATCCTGCGCCAGGCAAGTGAGAAGTGAAATGTGGAAAGTGAACAGTATGACGCTAATCCTTTTCAATTTTCTTTCGATTTAAAATTAAAAAGCAATAGTAATCCCGGTGTGATGCCCAGTTGAGGATGATAAGCTGCTGTAATATCTACCCGGAATAATTTCCATGACAACCCAATACCCATCCACCCCGTTGAGGTAGCAGTGGAAATCCCCATTCTTGTTAATATTTGCGGAAGAAATTTGTATTGGAACCCAGCATTTATGTTTACAGGCTGATCTTCTTCTTTTATGATCTCTGTACTGACAAAAAATTTATCAGAAGCTTCGTACCCAATACCAACAGTATAAACAGAAGATAATTTTTCCTGTTGATCTTTTCCAAATTTGCCACCAACAGGATTATTAACATGGATACCTGCATGTAATTTATCCGTAAGATGCAGTATCGTTCCTAATTCAAAACTGATAGCAGCGTCATTTCCATATCCGGCAATGCGAATGCCATTATAATTAAACTGGGCACCCAGGTCTATCTTATCACCCAATTTTCTACCATAAGCCAGTCCAAGCTGAGTTTCGTTATAGTCGCTGAAACCATAATAGCCAGCTTTTAATCCAAAATTGCCCGATTGGGTTGGTAATCCAAAAACAGTAGTATAATTATTAAGTTCGCTGAGCAGGAATTTTCTTTCGCCATACACTGCTATTCCTGCATTTTTTAATTGCGCCAATGATGCCTGGTTGGCAGTAAAAGAAAAAACGTCTGACTGATTAATGCTGTAAGCACCAAGACCAGTATAAGCTACCGCCATAGGTCGCCTTAAATGCTGGCTATTAACGGATATTACGTCACCTGTCACTATAAAAAAAAGAAAGATCAAACGAATTCTCAAGGGAGCAAGTTTTTGGTATTGGTAAGTTATAAAAATAATATTACATCCCTATGACCCGGGTAATATTAAAACCAGGCTTTTTATTCATTGGATAGCAGGTTCGGACACAAACTTTCTGTAGGTTTGCGCCATGCAAATTTTAGATGGAAAAAAGGCCGCCCAGGCCATAAAAGATGATCTTAGAATTGATGTGGCTCAACGTTCCAATGAAGGCAAAAAAATACCTCATCTTGCCGCTATATTGGTAGGAAATAATGGCGCCAGCGAAACCTATGTGGCGGCAAAAGTAAAAGCATGTGAAGAAACGGGTTTTAAATCAAGCCTGATTCGCTTTGAAGAATCTATTTCAGAAAACAAGCTGCTCGAAAAAATTGAGGAGCTGAATGCGGATACAGATATTGATGGGATATTGGTACAGCTTCCTTTACCAAAACATATTTCAGATGAAAATGTTATAAATACAATAAGCCCGGATAAAGATGTTGATGGCTTTCACCCGGTAAATATTGGCAGAATGGTACAAGGATTAACTTCATTTGTTCCGGCTACGCCTTATGGTATAATGTTGTTATTGCAACATTATAAAATTGATACAAAGGGTAAACATGCTATAGTGATCGGACGCAGCAATATAGTAGGCCGTCCAATGAGCATTTTATTAAGTGGCAATAGCAACCCGGGCAATTGTACTGTTACTATTTGTCATTCACATACCAAAAATCTGCAGGAAATTTGTTTGCAGGGAGATATAATAGTAGCTGCATTGGGAAGACCTGAATTTGTAAAAGCGGATATGGTAAAAGATGGTGCTATTATAATTGATGTAGGGATAACAAGAGCTGAGGATAAAACCCGCAAAAGTGGTTTTAAACTAAAAGGCGATGTAGATTTTGAGGCTGTATCGCCAAAATGTTCCTGGATAACTCCAGTACCAGGCGGAGTGGGACCCATGACAATAGCTGCTTTGATGAAAAATACTTTTCTGTCCTGTGCGATGAAGAATTAATGTGGAAATATGAAAAATGTGGAAATTAATAACTCACTTCAACTAAAAACTTCTGTTCTTCCTGTAATGGAGCATTTTTATACATTGCAGGGAGAAGGTTATCATCAGGGAAGAGCAGCCTATT
>CAMLEX010000727.1 GCA_946479055.1 uncultured Bacteroidota bacterium
GTTTTTTTGACTTTGTCCTTACGGGGACAGCACCAGGTGATATTGCATTACAACTTTGGTTGGGCCGCTGCGGTAACATATGCTAATGGCCCGGATAAAATATTCAGTGTAAACGGAACGAATCAATTAAAAAAATCGGGGCAGCCTGTTTTTTTTGCTGATGCTCCTGCCTATAAGAAATTAAATGGGGAAGGATCAATCCTGTTCAAAGATAACGCTGCTTATATATTGCAGGATAGTTTTTCGGTTACCGGTTCACACTTTGTACTTGAACTGTGGTTGCAGGCCAATGCAAGGCAGGATGCCAATGATCCTGGGGCTGTGTTTGCTACAGTAGCAACGATCGGCAATGGAAAAAAGGGGTACCAACTTGCACAAATGATTTAACTGGGTATTGCTTGTTGACGGTGTTGAAATAAAAACTCCTCTTGCAGCAATACAGCCTGGTGAATGGACGCATATTGCGGTGGTAAGTGATGGTAAGAGCGGTACAGTCTACGTAAACGGAAAGAATAAAAATGTATTTAAGCCATCAGATAAGCAAGTGGCTGGATTTTCTATTGGTGCTATTGGCCGGGTTAATTCTTTTCGTGGATTAGTTTATGAGGCGCGCCTGAGTAGCTGGAAAGCATCAAAGTTGGATGCAGCTAAGTTTCTTTTGTATCATCCAAAACACATTGCTCAAAAACAACAGCAGGTTACGGAGCAACAGCAAGTATTGATCGCTACATTACTAAAGAATCAACAAATAAAACAAGTATCACAATTCCCTGCAACAGGTATTGCTCCCGATTGGCTTATTAATAAAGTGAACACAGCAGTACAGGTACTTTTACAACCGGGTGCTGATGGACTTACAGCAAAACTTTTACTCACCACCTACAGAGCCTCAAAAAAAAATGAGATGGAAAATGCAAAGCAAGTATTATGCGTTTTCAGTTTATTATGCGATTCTATGAGACTATAAATACAAGGGAAAAATTCATCAATCGATTGCACAAATTCTTGCTGTTTTATAAGCCAGGAACTGTGGTTTCATTCCTGTCCAAAAGTCATAAAAAAAGTTATACTTTGTACTTTTATATTAATAATTTCACGTGTGCTTTAAGTCACAGCTGGTATCTGTTCTCGTTTTAACTTTCAAATTTATGCTATGATACATTGTCGGCGTTTGGAGTGGATCACGGAACCTATAACCATTAAGTATATAAATAAAGCGGATTGGAAACTAACTAATAAGACCGTCGCTTGTATAGTTATCCAAAATCGGCTATTTTACGGGGCTAATGAAAATTAGTGTTGAATCTTTATCACATCCACCGCTGACATTTTCTGTAAAGCTGCCTGATGGTTTCACCGGCATGCGCCTGGGAGGGGCTACTGTGCTATCAGCATCCGGATCTTTTGGTTCCATCTGCATCCAGGAATTTGATGCTTCAACCTTCATGATCCGCTATTCGGTAATCCATACGCGGGAGCTTTTCGTTAAAACAAGAATATTGTGGCTTTTGAAAGAGAATGAATAATATTAATTATAACTATTAATAAAAGAGAGACAGACAGAAGTGTACAGAGACAGCTAAAAAGTAAAATCTGTTTATGCTGAATTATTATAGGCGTAATAATCAGGATATTAATTCATAATAAATTAATGATTTGTTAAGGGTGACTAAAGTCATATTATTATTTATCATTTGCCGTTAGGTTTGAAATAAATTTGCATGATGAAAACCCTTTCTCTTTGTTTATTTAGCCTTTTTCTTACCGCCCCAATTATATGGAGCAACGATTTTGAGTCTGCTAAAAAAAGAGCCGTTGAGGAACACAAATGTATTTTACTGAATTTTTCCGGATCTGATTGGTGTGGTCCATGCATCAGGCTTTATAAAGACATATTTGATCAGACCGCTTTTCAAAAAATGGCTGATTCGGAACTTGTTCTTCTAAATGCGGATTTTCCCCGCCAGAAAAAAAATCAATTGCCGAAAGATCTGCAAAAGAAAAATAATGCGCTGGCTGATAAGTACAATGAAACCGGCATTTTTCCTTTAACGGTTTTGCTTACGCCCGATGGAAAAGTGATCAAAAAATGGGAAGGTTATCCTGTTGGCAGTGCAGAAAATTTCATTAACCAAATAAAAACGGCGGCCGATGCCTCAAACTGAAGTATTGACCATAGCAAAGGGCATTTTTAAGAAAGTAGTAAGGCTGATGGGCAACCGGTTTGAGATTAGTGTTGTAAGCGATAGTGAAAAATATGCTGTCAACCGCATTGAAGAAGCTATTGAAGAAATACGTCGTATTGAAAAACTATTTACCACTTTCGACGAAAACAGCCAAACAAATCTTATTAATCGTAATGCTGGCCTGGCAGCAGTAAAAGTTGACCGTGAAATGTTTGAACTTATACAACGTTCAAAACGTATTTCTGATATTACACAGGGAGCTTTTGATATTACGTATGGCTCTATTGATAAACAATTGTGGAATTTTGATAAGAATATGACAGCATTGCCTGATGCTGTAACCGCTAAGAAATTAGTAAGGTTGATCAATTACAAAAATGTTTTATTAGATGAAAAAAAGTGTACGGTATTCCTGAAAGAAAGGGGAATGCGGATAGGATTTGGAGGCATTGGAAAAGGCTATGCGGCAGAAAGAGCAAAAATGATTTTACAGCAAAATGGTGTAAAAAGTGGAATCGTAAATGCCGCCGGTGATCTGATAGTTTGGGGCAGCCAGCCGAATGGTAAACCATGGACAATTGGTATTGCCGATCCCAATTCGGTCCGGCAACAATTCTCCCATCTTGATATTACAAACATGGCAGTAGCTACTTCAGGTAACTACGAAAAATTTGTAATGATCGATGGTAAAAAGTATTCACACACGATTGATCCAAAAACCGGGATGCCCGTCAGGGGGATTAAAAGTGTAACGATTATTTGTCCCAATGCAGAAGTTGCGGATGCCATGGCAACACCGGTAATGATTATGGGAATAAAAGTAGGCCTTGATATGATTAATCAAATAAAAGGAATTGGCTGCATCATTATTGATGACAACGATAAAATTTACACATCCAAAAACATCAACTTAAAATGAATATACACCGGTATAAAATATTGTCATTT
>CAMLEX010000728.1 GCA_946479055.1 uncultured Bacteroidota bacterium
CCTACGCATCAGGCTACCTGGCTACTTTTATATGATCGTCAACTGGCCGCTGTAAAGCAATTTGCATACAGTGGCTTTTTACAAGGATTAAAAAAGCTTGGCTTCTCCAGGCATGCTATTCCCGACTTTGATGCAGTTAATTTTCGTTTATTTCCATTAACAGGCTGGAAGATTTATGCAGTACCTGGCCTGATAGAAAATCAATTCTTTTTTGAACAGATGTATGAAAAGAAATTTGGGGCTACTACCTGGATAAGAACACCGGAACAGATAGATTACCTGGAAGAACCGGATATGTTTCATGATGTATTTGGTCACATTCCTTTGTTAGCGGATCCTGCTATTGCTAATTATCTTTTCGCTTTGGCCAGTATTGCGAACAAGTATATTATGAACGAAGAAGTAATTGAAATGATAGCCCGGCTGTATTGGTATACTATAGAGTTTGGCCTGGTAAAAGAAAATGACAAGTTGAAAATATATGGGGCAGGGATTCTTTCTTCGATTGCAGAAACAGAATTTTGTTTTTCAAAGAAAGCGACGTTAAAACCTTTTGACCTGGAAAAGATAATTAATACCCCCTATATAAAGGATAGTTTTCAGCAACAGTATTTTGTTTTGAAATCATTTAATGATTTGGAAAAAGGTATTGAGAAATTGGAGAAGTTTCTGGATAATACGTTTGTCGCTTCGCCTGTTTTGAAAGGCTGACCGGTAAACTGGCGCAGAGCTTGTCCCGAATTTATTTCGGAACCTCCCAGCCTGAGCCTCAACGTTACTTGTGTTACACTCATATATAAGAGAAAAATTAACTTATTTGATGTGATATTGCATTCATCAAACATTTATGAACATACAAGTTTTTATTACAGGTGGTACTTTTGATAAGGAATATAACGAGCTGAACGGTTCGTTATATTTTAAAGAAACACATATGCCGGAGCTGTTGAAACTTGGGCGCTGCCGGATGGCTGTTTCTGTAAAAACCCTGATGATGATTGACAGCCTGGAGATGACGATGGCTGACAGAAATATGATAGCGGATGAATGTGGAATGGCAATAAACGACAGAATTATTATTACGCATGGGACAGATACAATGGCGAAGACTGCTGCTGTGATTGCCGCCAAAAATTTACCTAAAACGATTGTACTTACCGGCGCCATGATACCTTACAACTATGGAAGCTCTGATGGATTGTTTAACATGGGCAGCGCTATTGCCTTTGTACAAAGCCTGCCACATGGCGTATATGTTGCCATGAACGGCCGCTATTTTGTATGGGATAATGTTTACAAGAATAAAGAGACGGGAGAATTTATGGAATACCCGTATGCCACAAGTCCAGGTATATAGTTGGGGTACAAGTCCAAAAACATTAAGCTATGCTTTACTTACTTTTCTTAACTAAGGCTTGCTCCATCAACGTTATACTAGTGCAATCCTTTAACAACACTTTCTTATCCTTGTCCAATAAATAAATTGTTGGTATGGCTTTTAAATTATATACACTATTAGTATATAGGTACTCGTTTTCATCTCTGCCCTGCAGCCAAGTATCGGGCATTTCGTTCAAATGATCCAGCCATACCTTTTCATCCCTGTCAGTATAAACAGCCAGCACTTTTGCATTCCGGTTTATGATTTCCGATTTAACAATGGCAACTTTCATTTCTTTACATGCCTCACATTCCGGGTTATAAAAAAACAACAACGTATAATCTGCATGGACATCATACATCTTCTTTTTAAAACCTGCCGGAGTTACATAAGTAAAATCATTTGCCATACTTTCAGGTCTGTTCTGCATCAGCAGGTACAACTTTTCCCTGATCTTTGTTTTAGTGGTACTGTCGATCCATTCAGATTTCATCTTAGCCTGCAACAGCCCGCTGTACAGATCTTCATTCCGATACGCCGAATTCGGATCACCAAAAGGTTTTTCTAAAAAAGCAATGGTTTGAAAAAATACAGTGCTGTCTTGTGCTGCATTAGCCAGTACAGAATCCAGAACCCGTAGTGATTTTTCCTTATCCGGATCGGCAGTTGCAAATACAAATTCTTTCAATGCTACTTCATTATATACAGCACTCTGCTCTTGACTTTTATGATCACTCATGCAGCCAAGAGCAAAAAGAAATAAGAGTATCGGAATGGCTTTTAGCATATGATTTTATTACCGCTCATAAATCAATTGCATATCATAGCTCAGACCATCCCGGGTAGTTTCGATATGATCGTTTATTGTCAGCGTTTTTTTATCCGTAGACAAAGTCCAAGTTCTTATTTTCTTCGCCGCTACTACTGCTGTTCCACCTTCAGGATAAGTGTACAACCTTGTTTCAATGAAGCCTTTTTTATCTGAAGCCAACTTCATAGACACATTTGTTTTATTATCTCCTTCACTAATATCGATGGAAGCAGTGCTATCTATCTTTAATGTTTCTTTTGGACGATCATTTCTTTGAAATGTAATAGTGCCTGCGTTTTGCTCTACAACCAACGTAGGTGCTGCCGGTGTTCCGGGTGTTTCATTGAATTGCGACTTATTGAGATTTAATTTCCAGCTACCGCTGAAATCTGCCTGGCCATACATTGTAACAGTACTAACCAGTGAGAATAATAACATCGCTGTTTTCATAATTATTTTTTTAGTTTTTATTGATTTATTTTTTGCTGTTCAACATTCTCAAAACTTCTTTTGTCTGCACCTCACCTTCTTTATCCAACTGCTTCCTCTTCTCATTTTGCTTCCGTGCCAATTCATCAGCAATATCTTTATCCAAAACCCATTCTTTAATTTCTTTCTTGAACATCCCGGGATTTCTTTTATACTGTTCATTCCACGCCTTACAAATTGGACAATCATCTTTTCCATTTAGGGAACACTTTCCTCTAGGGTCCAATTCATACCTGCTTTCAATTCCTTTCAACTTAATTGGTATTCCTAGAGTCATCCACAACGGTGCTGGCGCATTTTTCAAATAATGATCAAAATACTGCGTGTATCTAATCGTGAAATCTTTCATTTCATCCGGGTCCGTTAATGTATGTGCTCCTATATCATATTTTAACCACCAGACCTTTATGTCCAATCGCCTAAGGGCATTAAAAATTTGAAAAGTCTGATCC
>CAMLEX010000729.1 GCA_946479055.1 uncultured Bacteroidota bacterium
ACTTTCATGACCGACTGGACCAACAGCGATAGTCTCTTTCGTGTTGCATCCGGCGCCAACGTCGATAATTATCACTGGACAGAAGTACTGATGCGTGATATTCCCCGCAATATGGTAGAAGGAGTGGCATTGCATCATTATTCGTTTGTAAAATGGAGTGAGAAAGGTTCAGCTACTGATTTTAGTGAGCAACAATATTTCGCTACCATGAAAACAGCTTTGCGCATGGAAGAGTTGGTTACACGCCACTCCGCTATTATGGATAAATATGATCCTGCAAAGAAGACAGCTTTAGTAGTAGACGAATGGGGTGGGTGGTATAATGTAGAACCCGATACTAATCCCGGGTTTCTGTACCAGCAAAATACCATGCGGGATGCAATGATAGCCGGCGTTACGTTAAATGTTTTTCATAACCATTGCGACAGGGTACGTATGGCCAACCTTGCACAGGCAGTTAATGTTTTACAGTCCGTTATTTTAACCAATAAGGAAAAAATGATCCTGACACCTACATACCATGTAATGGAAATGTATAATGTGCACCAGGATGCAACGATGGTGCCAGTGGAAGTAAAAACAAATGATTATGTGCTAGGCGGTGAAAAATTACCGGCTGTTTCTGTTTCCGCATCAAAAGATAAAAGTGGTGTTACACATATTTCTCTGTTAAATATTGACGCTTCCAAACAGCAGGATATAACTATTGATGTACGCGGAGCTAAATATAGTTCAGTATCAGGCAGAGTACTTACTTCAAAAAAATTACAGGATTTTAATTCATTTGAAAATCCGGATAAAATTCAGCCATCGGTTTTCAACAATGCAAAACTGGTTGGCAATTCTTTACAAATTAAGTTGCCGCCCTTTTCAGTTGTGGTGTTGACACTTAAATAAAAACAATGAGTAAAATATTTTCATTGAAAAAAGCATTATGTATTTTTTGGGTAGCGATACTATTATTTTCCTGCAGTAAGAACAAGGGAAATGATATAACAACTCCTCCTGTTGATCCGCCGGTAACTCCTGCGTTTGATATTAATACTATCTCAGATACCTATGGTGCGATAGCGCCGTTCTCCAATTACCTGCAATGGGGCCTGCACAATGTACACGATCCGGCTATTATAAAAATTGGTGAGTACTACTATTCGTATAGTACAGATGCTGGATATGGAATTGATGTAAGGGCAGGTTTGCAAATAAGAAAATCAAAAGACCTCGTACAATGGTATTTTGTGGGATGGGTATTTAATGGCTTACCGACGATGGGTGCGAATTATATCACGCAGGGTGGTGGCACAGCCTTCAATTCTTTATGGGCGCCTTGCGTTGTAAAAGCAGGAAATGAATACCGGCTGTATTATTCCTTATCATGCTCCAAACCCAGATTGAGTGTTATTGGCATGGCAACATCTGTCAACCCGGAAGGGCCATGGGTTGAAAAAGGATTGGCTGTTACCTCCAAAGATGATAACAGTATACAAACAAATGCTATTGATCCATCGGTTATTATCACCAATTCAGGTGAACATTGGATGGTATACGGCTCTGCATGGGATGGAATTTATTCGTTGAAATTACATCCTGCAACCGGCCTGGCATTTAATAGTGGCGATAAAGGCCAAAGGATCGCCAACCGCGGTTTTACCAGCGGTAAGTACAACGGAAATATTGAGGGAGCTGATATTATTTACAATGCTCAACTGAACAAGTATTATCTGTTCATTGCGTATGATTGGTTAGAAACAAAATACAATGTCAGGGTAATGAAAGGAGATAAGCCCGATGGTCCCTTTTATGATTTTAATGGAGCTGATGCCAATACGAATGTTGATCATGGTCCCATGATCATTGCACCCTATAAATTTGCAGGTCATAGCGGCTGGCAGGGGGTGGCTCATAGTACTACGTTTAGTGATGGCAACGGACAATATTTTATTGTCCATCAGGGCAGGCCGGGCATTGACAAGTATTTTATGAATATGCATGTCCGTAAATTATTCTGGACAGCGGATGGCTGGCCTGTTGCTTCACCTGAAAGATATGCCTGGGAAAAAGATTCACTCATTTCACAAAATGATATTGTGGGAGAATGGGAACAGATTGTTTTAGGATATTCTGTTGTTCCCGGTTATTCTGTTGAGCAAACATCTCCTGATTTTCAAAATGCGGTTTCATTAACCATCGCTGCAAACGGAACTTTAAATGGCAGCAGTGCCAATACATGGACATATACTGCACCGTGGTTAGAATTAAAATGGGGCAACGGATTTACAGATAAAGTTTTTGTGCAAAAAGGAAGGGATTGGGAAAATAAAAAGAATACGATTATTTTTTCAGGTTTAAATAACCAGGGAACAGCTATCTGGGGAAAGAAGAAATAGTTGTTAGTCAGGAGTCGGGACTCAAGAGTAGGCGAAAGTGAAAGTGAAAAGTCAAAAGTGAATAGCGAAAAACAAAAAAGAAAAATTTAAACTAATAGTGCAATGAACTTTAAGAACATTCTATTTGCTGCATTTGCAGGCTGTGTATTTTCAACTTCTGCCATTGCCCAGGACAAATGTATAATCACGATAAAAGCAGAGAAACCAACAGCTGCCATACAGCCTACTATGTGGGGAGTCTTTTTTGAAGACATTAACATGGGGGCTGATGGTGGTATTTATGCCGAGTTAGTAAAGAATCGTTCATTTGAATTTTATAAGCCACTGATGGGGTGGAAAGTTGAACAAAAACAATTTAATGAAGGAGCTGTGCTGGTATTGAATCGCCAGGAAAATAATACAGCCAACCCACGCTTTGTCCGTATTACTGCAAACAATGCGTCCAAAGGAAGTTTGGGATTGATCAATGAAGGTTTCAGGGGTATGGGCATTAAAAAGGATCTGCGTTATGATTTCTCGGTTATGTATCGTCAACCGGCTAGCGGTATAAAAATGCATATTGAGTTGATCAATGCAAAAAATGAAATTATTGGGAATACGGTATTGATTCCTTCTGAATCAGGAATGGATTGGAAGAAACAAGCAGTGAGTTTTCACTCAAACGCTACTGAACCGAAAGCGAAATTGAATATCTGGTTTGAAGGTAATGGCGTGATTGATCTAGACATGATATCATTATTTCC
>CAMLEX010000730.1 GCA_946479055.1 uncultured Bacteroidota bacterium
CATCAATTCCGCGATACGGCTTTCAATGTCGTTAATGATCTCATCACGGCCTTCTTCATGAGAAAAATAACGGCGAAGACTTTCAATGTAAGCCTGCAATTTTTCGTATGCCGAATCTTCTATTGGTATCACCCGGCCACTCAGGTTTATGTTGATTATCTTTTTCATCTTATAAAATTTTTTGGTTGAGGTTGTTGTTGATTTCCCTGTGATTTATTTATTAGCTAGGGCATTTACCCCGTTTGAAAGCTCCAGCCAGGTTTGTTCCAGTTCCTGGTAAAATGATTCGCCTTTGTCCGTCAGCGAAAAATATTTTCTGGGCGGCCCGGAATTGCTTTCTACCCAGCGGTAAGTCAGCATTTCAGCATTTTTCAATCTTGTCAATAAGGGATATAAAGTTCCTTCCAATATCTGAAGATTGGCCGCCCGCATTTCTTCCACTATATCACTGGGATAGGCCTCACCCCGGCGAATAACGGAAAGAATGCAGAATTCCAAAATCCCTTTCCGCATCTGGCTCTGTGTATTTTCGATATTCATAACTTTCTTTTTTCTGAATGATCTTTTCCGGTTTACTACTTATATTCTGTGGTTCAGTGATCATAGCTGATAACTCTCGTTATCTTCCACTGGTTATCTTTTTTTTGCCAAATATGAACGAACTTAAAAGTCCCGCAGCCCTCTTTTCCATTGTCTAAATGACAAAACCTGTGCATACCAATTTCCATTGCTCCGTAACCAGGAATCGGGTAAACCTCCAGGCTTCCTTTTACCAATTCTCTTTTTAGTTGGTTATTGCCCTGTGCAGTTGTCTTTAAAAAATCAATTGTGTGTTCATAGCCGGTAAGCCCGCCTTTGTCATGATAGAATTCCAAATCCTTCGTGAACATTGTCTTGAATAGATCGATATCTCTTGTATTAAAGGCGTTAAATAACAGGCTATCCTGCTTTGCGATTTCCTGATAGAGTTCCTGGTTGCCAACTGTTGGCTGGATTGATTGGGCATTTGTCCGAAGACCGGCCACCACCATCGCAGCCAACAGGAAAAGGATAAGAGTAAATGATTTAGGTTTCATGATCAATTTTCAGTTTGATATATCAAAGATAAGGTGATATTTGGTACTATGCAACACAAAGTACCAAATAAATTAAGGTAATGGTTTATAAACAGGGCTCAATTTTCTCCTGAAATGCAGTCTGGTAGTGAAATTTGGCCTTTGCCGATGATTAATAAGGCTGGTTTCTGCTTTTTACGAACGGCAAAATAGACGGACGAAAGCCCGGTTTCGGGCTGTTTCATTCTGGATTTATGGGAATTGAAAAGTAGTTTTTACGAGATTTTTACGCTTTTTTACTTCAATATATTCCGAATTAAGCCGATTTTTTATTGCCCGGTTCTTTCCTATTTTGCAGTTGCCAGGTATTTCATTTCTTCTTCACTTAGCTTCAGTACAGCATACTTTTTTACATCATTGATCAATGCTTCATCCAGCATATCGATTACATTGCTATAAACAGCATCTTCGCTTGCTTTGATTAAAAGCATTAATCCTTTTCTTTTTTCTTTGGTATTGCTGATGTCAAGCTGCTGTTGTTTTTCACGGATCACTTTTCTAAAACCATTCTTTGCTGAAAAATTTGTTTGAAATATCTCATTTGCTTTCAGTGCATCATACCAATCGCCATGATAATAATAAATGGCATTATCCTTACCCAACAAAACAGTTAGCGCATTGGACTTACCTAAGTCCGTAGTCGGTCCTTCCTTTGGCATATTGAGATTTAAAGTTGCCGGTTTATTCAATTCCATTGTTATTACAAAAAAGGTGATCAGCAAAAAGCCAAGATCCACCATAGGAGTCATGTCCGTTTTAGGTGTATGTTTTTTACACCGTTTCACCCCGGCTCTGTGCCGTTCATTAATTGCTGTATTGATTGCCTCCATAATTAAATTTTCAATAAGACACTACCGTTGAAAAAATCCATACTTCTATCAACATCAGTATTGTTTTTTCAGTGAAAGCTGGGCATTGTTATTGTTATCTTTAAATCAAATAATCACTGGTTATGAAAACAATAATTGTCCCCACTGATTTTTCTCCGGCGGCGCTGAATGCAACCAACTATGCAGCTGATATGGCAATGGCAATAAAAGCGAACATTCTTTTATTTCATGTTTACCAATTGCCTTTAAGTGTTTCAGATACTCCTATTGTATTATTATCTGTTGAAGAAATGAAAGAAGGGGCTGAAAATAAACTGGCCCAATTAAAAAATGACCTGGAGCATATAACTTCGGGAGCACTGGAAATTCAAACCGAAGCCCGTATGGGAAACCTGGCTGATGAACTGGAAGATTGTTGTAAACAAACACAGCCCTTTGCTGTAGTAATGGGAACCCGGGGTCATTCCGCTGTAGAAAGAGCTTTATTCGGAAGCAACACGTTAAAAGTCATAAAGCATCTTAGCTGGCCCGTCATCTGTGTGCCGATAGGTAAAGAATATGGAACGGGTATAAAAAAAATTGGGCTGGCCTGCGACTTCCGGGAAGTAAAAGAAACCATTCCTGTTCCGGTCATCAGGACGCTTGTAAAAGAATTCCGGGCGGAACTACATGTGTTGAATGTGGATCATAACGACCAACATTTCAAAGAGGATACACCTGTGCAGTCTGATTTTTTACATACTGCGTTTGAAGAATTGAATCCACAATATCATTACATAGAACACAAGGATATTGAAGACGGCATTAATGAATTTACAGAAACAAATAACCTAGACATAGTTATTACTATTCCAAAAAAACACAAGCTATTGGAAACTCTGTTTAAAAAAAGGTCAACAAAACAACTGGTGTTTGAGTCGCATGTACCGGTGATGTGTTTGCATGAGTGACTAAGAGATCAAAAGAGATAAGGAGATTTAAAGAGAGTTTGCTCACTATTTATAAAACATTTTCAATACTCGGTTTATTCTACAACTATTCCGTAAGAAAAAGAAACTTCCCTCTAACTCTTTTTCTCTTTCTCTCCTTTCAACTCTTAGAACTCAGCACTCTTCGGTGTTCTTGGAAAAGCAATTACATCACGGATATTTGTCATACCCGTAACAAACTGTAC
>CAMLEX010000731.1 GCA_946479055.1 uncultured Bacteroidota bacterium
AAAGGAAAACTGGTTATTTTAGTTGACGAACTTTCTACCAGCGCCAGTGAAGTATTGGCCGGCGCCCTGCAGGACTGGGACAGGGCCGATATCGTTGGACGTCGCACATTTGGTAAAGGATTAGTGCAGGAGCAATACCAGTTGAGTGACGGGTCAGCTCTCCGCCTGACGGTGGCACGTTATTATACTCCGTTAAATCGTAGTATACAACGCCCCTATGATAAAGGAAAGAAAGTATATATGGATGAAATATGGGAACGATTTTCCAATGGTGAATCGCTGTATGCTGATTCCAATAAAATAAATAATGGAAAGGAATATAAAACGCCATCGGGCAGGATCGTATATGGTGGTGGTGGTATCATGCCTGATTTTTTTGTACCTATTGATACAGCTACCTACCCTACCGGCGTAAACAGGCTTTTTTTAAATGGCAGCTTCAATAGTTTTGTATATACCTATTACCTGAAGAACAGATCACAAATAGATCAGTACGCTTCCGCTGCTGATTATATACAGCGTTTTGATAAATTAAATGAAATGTGGGATCAGTATGTCGGCTATGCAGCCAGCAAAGATTCAGTGAATCTCCGTTCACTCACAGACAAGCAAAAAGAATCATTACAAAAACGTCTGGAAGCTTACCTGGGCAGATTCAGGTGGCGAAACAGCGGTTATTACCAGGTATTGAATAGTGATGATACTGTGATCAATAAGGCTATGGAAAGATTGAAAAAATAAAAAGCAATCCCGACTAGTGCGGGATTGCTTTTTGAACAAGGATAAGGTGCAGGGTAATTATTTATTTATCTTATTCTCATCGTACCATTTCTTTTCGATCTTATAAGATCCGAATAATCCCATACCGCCGCCAATGGCAATTAATGCAAAATAGATAGGTACATTTTTGTCATCATCATGATACCTGGTTCCAGACACATTATGATACAGAACATAATTGTCAAGCAAATACGCAAGGAATAATCCAATGCCTGCGCCTATCAGCAACAGGGCCCATTTCAGGTTTTTATACGGAGCCGGGCGATCGGCAAATTCTTTAGGATTCATATTTTTTTCTATCATCGCCATATTCTGCCGTGTTTTCAGATAATATATTCCGAATATCATTGCAAATGCGCCTGCAAACATTACGATTGGTATTAAGACTTCTCCGCCGTGCATAACTTTAAATTTTTATTGTTTTGAGTATTTTGTTTGTCTCTTGTTCTTCTATGACTACAGCTTTAAAACCCAGGTTACAGTCATTTCCAAACTTTTTTAAAAATCATTGTACAAAAACTAAGACTACAGAGAGAGCCAGCAGGTTACACAAAACCAAAACTCTATACTGCGCTCAAACACAGAATTACTCAACCTGCGTTACTACTATATTATATCAGTGTTCAAAAGTTTCTTCCAAACACCCCTTTAGGGGATGGGGGCAAAATCGTAATTTGTATTGTAACCTAAACAAACCAGCTGTAGTCTTATAAGTGCATGTCAACCGGACTGAATGATAATGAGCTTATTAGCAAAGTGCTAAGTGGCGACCAGCAGGCTTATGGAAGCTTGGTGAGCCGCTATCAGAACTATGTTTTTACATTGGCTTTGCGTTTTACCAAAAACCGCGAAGATGCTGAGGAAGTGTCGCAGGATATATTTATAAAGGCGTACAGGGCATTGGCGGATTTCAGGGGGGCTTCTAAATTCAGCACCTGGCTTTATACTATCGTCAATACTACCTGTATCACTTTTTTGAGAAAGAAAAGATTGGAAGTACACTCATTAGATAATGAAAAAGTGTTTGAAGTGGCCGATAGCCAGGACTCGGGCATGAGAGCCAACCTGGTAGAACAAAAATCGAGAGTGTCGATGGTGAACAATGCGATAAAGATGCTGAACACTGACGATGCAGAGGTTATAACTTTGTTCTATAAAGGTGAGCAAACACTGGAAGAGATAGCGCAGATACTGGGAATAGAAGCAAATACGGCAAAAGTGAGATTGCACCGGGCACGGACAAGATTAAAAGAAAAAATAGAGACGCATTTTGCGCAAGAGGTAAAAGATTTGAATTGATCCTTAAACTGAAGTAATATGAATACGCAACACAGCCCCGAAGAACGTTTGTGGGATTATATTGATGGCACTTCCTCACCGCAAGAAAAATCGGTCATCGAGCAATTGCTGGAAAACGATACGGAGTGGAAGGCTAAGTACAGCGAATTACTGGAAGTACAGGAGTTATTGCATTCAACCGAACTGGAAGCTCCTTCCATGCGATTCACCAAAAATGTTATGGAGGAAATTGCCAAACTGCATATAGCACCCGCCACAAAAACCTATATCAATAAAAAAATCATCTGGGGAATCGGCATCTTTTTTATTACCCTACTTGTTGGATTCCTTGTTTATGGCTTTGGCCAGATAGACTGGACTGTACAAAGTGATACTAAATTGCCGGTTGATTTTGGTAAAGTAGATTACAGCAAGATCTTCAGTAATACGTTTGTAAATATTTTTATGATGATCAATGTGATACTGGGATTGTTTTTACTGGATCGTTTTTTAGCCAGCAAAAGAAAAAAATTTCATGAAGAAGTTTGATGAGTAAATATCATCAGGTCCGGTGTAACCCTTTCTGATTACAGAAGGGGTTATTTTTTTCTGTTTGGTCTTCTGTATAATGTTTTTTTGTTTTTATACCAGCAGGGATATTACTCACTACTTACCCCCTTCCAAAATCTTACCTTTGCCTTTATAAAACTAGCTATGGACATCAAGAACAACATACTGGAAACAATTGGTAATACTCCCCTGATACGTTTAAATAAAATCACTAAAGATTTTCCCTGCACGGTATTGGCGAAAGTGGATTATTTCAATCCAGGCAATTCGATCAAAGACCGGATGGCATTGAAAATGGTGGAAGTAGCAGAACAGGAAGGAAAATTAAAACCTGGCGGAACGATCATTGAAGGCACCAGTGGTAATACGGGCATGGGCCTGGCATTGGCAGCCGTTGTAAAAGGATACAAATGCATTTTTGTTACTACTGATAAACAATCAAAAGAAAAAGCGGATATTTTAAAAGCCGTGGGCGCGGAG
>CAMLEX010000732.1 GCA_946479055.1 uncultured Bacteroidota bacterium
GGAAGAGACAAATTACCAATGGCCAACGCTACTTTCCAAATTTTTGAAAAAAGAAATAAATAAAGAAGAATTATTAGAAATGAATCGCCAGATGGATTCTTCGCTATTTAAGAGACGGCAATTAAAATATTTGACCGACCCAGATGAATTCAAAAAACAGTTCCAGCTTCGACTTAGTATTACAACTGGACAATCCTGGGAAAAACTGGTTGCCAAAGCGCCTTTTCTCCAAACGCCACCAACAATTGATTAGGATTACAAAAACCTTCATTTTTGACCTAATCAAATCCATCCGAAAAAAACTCTTTCGGGCTTATTCCCAATCCATCAATAATTTTTAAGAGAGTACGAATTCTTATATCATCAAAAGCGCCTGATTCATATTTAGACATACCAGCCCTGGAAATTTCGATATCGTAAGCAAATAATTCGTAAGATTTAAATCCCTTTTCCTTTCGTAAGGTTTTAATACGTTTACTGAGTTTTTTAAGAAAGGCGTCATGATCAAAATGTCCTAATTGAGCTTTCTTTCTAAGTATCTTCTTTGCTTTAGCCATCCTGCAATTAAAATAATAGGTATATCATAATCAACCCTTTATAGTATGTATATTATAATATGCCTATTATAATATACATATTCTTTAATTTATTATTATATTGCAGTTAGTAAAGCAGCCAATGTCTATTGTATGATAGTGTTTGGTTTGGTTTGCTTACAAAAAAGGGTTGAACCCTTTACAATAGGAATTAACCAATAATTGCAAAATTCGCTTTCACTAAAGCATGGTAGGTGGTATGATGCCGCATTTTTTGATGCCGGTACTTTAAATACTGCCTATGAAAGAAAGTACAGTTTTCCAACAAATTATTTTCGGTTTAAAAGAAGGGAATTCTAAAACATTTAATAAACTATTCGAAATTTATTATGGTCCCCTGTGCTGCTTTTCTTTTAAACTGAAAGATGACTGGCAGGAGGCAGAAGCAATTGAAACAAAAACATATCAAAAGGTATGCATGCGAAGGAAAAACTTTGAAACATTCGAAAATCTCAAAGCTTTCCTTTATATCACGACTAAAAACGAAAGCCTGAATTTTACAAGAAGCCGTGAACTGCAAAAAAATCGCAGCCAGCAATTGGCAGAAGTGATGCAGGAAGAATTTACGGAAGACCCGGAAAAAGCACGGATCAGGAAAGAAACGCTGCAAACAGTTTACCAGCAAATTGAGAAATTACCTAAAAAATGCAAACAGGTATTTGAGCTAAGATATTTCGAAGACTTAAACAACGATAAAATTGCGGCGCAATTAAATATTTCGAAAAATACAGTTAGAAATCAAATAGTCCGTGCTCTCAAATTTCTCAAAAACAAAAATTGATTTCTCAAACCCCTTCTTATCCGTACGTTTCTCTTTTTTATGACTTGCGACTGTCAAACGTTTTAGCATGCTTAAAGTTGGCCGTTTTTACATTGATTTATATACAAAATAACGGCTCCGAGTGGGTGTGTGCTGATTCCCAGGTAGGGCCTTCCGAATCGTTCTAACGCAGTCCACATTCCCCAGAGCGGCTTATATTCTGAACGAAACAATACTTCAATCGGGGCTTCTATTTCATCTCTCTCTGGCAGTATTATCTTAAATTCAGGCTCGTGAGCTTCCACAAAGCCCATCCAAAGCACCTTTGCCAAAATCCAATGGTTATAATCTTTCCAGGGATCAGTGGTTAGCCCCTTTGGACTTTTGCCGGGCACTTTACGGTTATACCGGATTTTATCTCCTTTTAAAATGAGTTGTTGGTCACTCATCAGCTCATATATGGTTATTCCATCTGTTTCCTTCTGGTCCAGGATATAGCAGATTTTCTTAAATGCCGTTTCAAACCCCTTTTCGAGAATTGTACTCACTGCCGGAATAAAACTTAGATTTCTTTCGTCCGGAAGGTATTTTAACAGATAGATAAAAAATTCCAAATAATCTATTTCAAACGAAAAATAGGGAAACTGAAATGGGGGCTCTTTCCAGGTTTTTTTTAAGAATGTCAATTCAGCAATAGCTTGCTGTTTACTTAGAATGACTTCCATAGGCTTAACAATAAGGTTTAAAATAGCGACGTATTCCAATTTAACGAAACGCCGGGAAATAAGAAATTAAAAAAAATCCGGGCGTGATTCCAGCCTACAGTTTCCGGAGCGAAGTAAACTGTCGCCATTTTCTCTTACTCAATATTGATCGTTTAAAGTTAATGGCATTATTGACCCTCATTCACAATTGATAAATTTCATTGTTTAAAAAGATTTCGGTCGCCCGGAAGCACACAGGCAATTTAATAAAGCGTATGTGGTGATTTGACACTATTTGGTAGCGATTCAAACCTTTCTGTTTAATATTGATAAATATCAAGTGCGTCCTGAAAACCCTTACTATCTCAGTGTTATCTAGCACTCATTTGTAAAAATTGGGGATGAAGTTGAAATATATTGATAGCCATCATTGCAGGTATCAAAAAATATCTTTAACTAATGTACAAATCTCTCTGAGGTGTCCTCCTTTCTGTGAATGGCTTATGACAGGAACCTTGTCTTATGTTTATAATTAAACAGGAATAAATTTTGCAACAACTGCCTTAATCCACTGAGAATTCAATTTTTCCTGTTTTACATTATCTGTTTTTTTCTAGCGATACTTTAAAATGCTTTCTCAAGAGGAGATGCCAGGGCATTTGAGTTTATTTTTAATAATATTATGCCTCATTATTCGCCCTGGCACGCAGATACCTTGAATACCATGATGCGGAAGAAGTATGCAATAAATGTTTTATGCGGTTGTGGGAATTAAAGGAGTGATTACAATTTAATTCGATGCCTGCTCTTTACGGATGGCTCAGGACAACCGCCCGAAGTATTTTGATTTATTAAATGGAACCGGCTTATAATGATTCTTTAATAACAATATTGTCCCGGAGTATTTATCTCCGGGACAAATATTTTAATTTTCAAGTTAGTCATTTACCTGCGTGCGCCACATACTGGGCAATCCCCTCCGCAACTCCCAGCCGGGTTCAATTCATTCCGGCTTTCAATTCTTTTTAGTTTATATGGTATCCCAT
>CAMLEX010000733.1 GCA_946479055.1 uncultured Bacteroidota bacterium
TTCCTCTTCTTTGTTTATAATAAAAAGAGGTAATAATATACCGCTTATTATAATTATCGGGTTTAATCCGTATTTCATCCAGGTATTTTTTTTCCGTGTCCAGCCGGTTTATGCTAAACGAATCAGCCTGGGCATACTTAATAACAAAAGCTGCATCTCCAATATTTTCATTATTCACACGGTCAAACTTGGTAAAGATCAGGTCTCCTTCGTTATCCACCTGAAACTCGTTGAGATAATCATCCCGGTCTTCCATCGGCATTGACAAACGACTTTTCTTAAGCAAAGCAAGTTTATCGTCCAGCAGCAGAGTGGTAACTATATACAATTTCTTGTTCTTACTGTTGATCTTAAATACCATAATCTTGCTTTTATCCTCGCTGGTGACTACGGAATATATTTTATTGTCGGCGCCAAAATTGACCTGCGTAGTATCCAGTTCCACCAGTTCACCAATCTTATTACCATTACCATCAATTTTTGCAGCTATACAATGAATTATATTTTTTTTGCGGTATTGGTAGATCATGTAAGCAAAATCACTGTATGGGAAAAAATCGACATTGATTACCCTGTCATTATCGGGCAGATAATCCTGTTCCACACTGGTAACCTGCTTCATATCATTATCCAGTATGGCAATCCAGTTTTTGTTGCGGATATTTTTATAAATAAGAAAATTCCCGTTGATCTTTCCAACTATTTCAAAATTCAATCGTCTTGTATCATCTTTTTCCGGTTCTGAATACACCAATTTCTGTGAGTGAGCTGAAATTCCCGCAAATGCCGATAAAACAAATAAAAACCACCTTCTTCTGAGCATAATAATCTGATTTTTTGCGTATTAAAGTTACACGTTGCCTGCCAAAAAAAGAGAAGTTTTATTTAAAATCAACTTCCAGTCAGGACGCTTTTGATGAACGGTTATATAAACTAAAAAATTGCGGTTTGAGATACCCGTGCACAATCTTTTAACAACCTGTTCTTTGTAATTGTATTTTGCCTATACCTTTGCAGACAGTGTTACAGAACTTATAATCTGTACCAATAACATTAATTACAGATAGTGAAAATACCGACTAACAAAGTCACGGCCGCAGGACTTCTCATTGCATTAGGAATTATTTACGGAGATATTGGCACATCACCTCTTTATGTATTCAATGAAATCATCAATGACAGGGTTATAAGTGAAGATCTCATACTTGGCACATTATCCTGTATCATCTGGACGATTACTCTGCAAACAACTATTAAATATGTAATACTTATCCTTCGGGCCGACAACCGGGGTGAAGGCGGCACTTTCGCTTTGTATGCTCTGGTAAGGCGACGAAAAAAATGGCTGGTTATCCCGGCTATGCTTGGCGGAGCAGCTTTGCTGGCAGATGGCATTATTACACCCCCTATTTCCATCACATCTGCTGTTGAGGGTTTGGAGGAACTACCTATTCTTCGGGGCATGGAGACCAGCACAACAGTTATCATAGTATTGATCATTCTTTCCTTGTTTTTTTTTCTTCAACAATTTGGTACGGCCTCTATCGGGAAAGTTTTTGGTCCTGTAATGCTGACCTGGTTCACCATGCTGGCTATCCTGGGTGGCATACATGTTTTTGACGATCTCACCATATTCAAAGCAGTAAGTCCCCATTATGCAATTGAATTTTTACGAACTTACCCTGAAGGGTTTTGGTTGTTGGGAGCAGTATTTCTTTGTACTACCGGGGCCGAAGCCTTATACAGCGACCTGGGCCATTGTGGACGGGGCAATATCCGCAAATCATGGATTTATGTAAAGACATGCCTGCTCATAAATTATTTCGGCCAGGGGGCTTATTTATTGACGCATAGAAATGGTCTCCGGATCACTGAAGAGGTAGAAAAATCCATGGGTATTAATGCCTTCTATGATCTGATGCCGGAATGGTTTATTATTCCCGGAGTGGTGATAGCAACTACGGCAGCTATTATCGCCAGCCAGGCTATGATATCCGGCGCATTTACGCTGATCAGCGAAGCCATGCGATTAAATTTATGGCCCAAAATGAAGATCCGTTACCCTTCAGAAGAAAAGGGACAGCTTTTTATTCCAGGCATCAACATATTGCTATACATCGGCTGCGTTGGAATTGTACTGCATTTCCAGGAATCATCCAGAATGGGAGCGGCTTATGGTCTGGCCATCATCGTTACCATGCTATCAACAACCATTTTGTTTGCCAATTACCTGGTCCTTCATCGTTTCCGGTCTTATAAAATATTTGTATTCCTGATCGGTTATTTGATTGTTGAGACTGTGTTTTTTGTAGCGCTGATGGATAAATTTATTCATGGAGGTTATATTACATTATTGATCGGCGGATTGATGTTTACGATCATGTACGTATGGTTCAGGGCAAGAAAGATCAAGAATCGCTATGTGGAATTTGTACGAATGGAACATTATGTTCCCAAAATACAGGAGTTGAGCAACGACAAAGCAGTGCCCAAATATGCTACCCACCTAGTTTACCTGACAAGCGCCAATAATCCCAAGGAAATTGAGCATAAGATCATTTACTCTATCCTGAATAAAAAGCCAAAACGTGCAGACATTTATTGGTTTGTGCATGTAGACACAATGGATGATCCTTATACCTGCGAATACAAAGTAGATCATATTATTCCAAATGATATTATCCGCATCGACTTTAAGCTGGGCTTCAGAATGGAACCCCGCATCAACCTGATGTTTCGCAAAGTAGTGGAAGATCTTGTTGCTAATAAAGAAGTAAATATCATCAGCCGCTACGAAAGCCTGGCCAGCAGCAATACGGTTGGTGACTTCCAGTTTATGGTAATGGAAAAATACCTGAGCCAGGATAATGAATTGCCTTTTATGGAGAGAGTGATAATGAAACTTCATTTCTGGTTGAAGGAACATAGCCTTTCCGAAGAAAGAGGTTTTGGACTGGATGCTGCCAATGTAACGGTTGAAAAATTCCCGCTGATCGTAGCACCGGTTACCAATTTGAGACTGAAAAGAGTGGAAGATTAAAGAGATAAGTTTAAAGTTCAATAGTTTTTAGTTTTTGCAGAGCCAGGGTTAACTTAACTTC
>CAMLEX010000734.1 GCA_946479055.1 uncultured Bacteroidota bacterium
CAAAAAAGGATTGCGCTATGATTTTTCAGTGATGTATCGTCAGCCTGCTGCCGGTATAAAAATGAATATTGAACTGATCAATGATAAAAACGAAATCATTGGCAGTGCTTCATTAAGTCCTTCGTCTGCAGGCGATGATTGGAAAAAAGAGGCCGTAAGTTTTAACGCTACCGCTACTGAACCAAAAGCCAAAATGAATATTTGGTTTGAAGGTGGTGGTGTGATCGATCTCGATATGATCTCGTTGTTTCCTGAAGATACCTGGAAAAAAAGACCCGGGGGTATGCGGGCTGATATGATACAGTTACTCGCAGATATGAAGCCCGGCTTTATCCGTTTTCCCGGTGGTTGTATCGTAGAAGGACATGAATTGGCCACCCGGTATCAATGGAAAAAAACAATTGGACCGATCGAAGAAAGACAACTGATCGTTAACAGGTGGAACACTGAATTCGCTCATCGCCCAACGCCGGATTATTTCCAGACATTCGGTTTGGGTTTTTTCGAATATTTTCAACTGGCTGAAGATATCGGTGCCGCTCCATTACCGATATTAAATTGTGGCATGGCTTGTCAATTCAATACAGCCGAAGTGGTGCCAACAGATCAATTGGATCCTTATGTTCAGGATGCATTGGATCTTATTGAATTTGCTAATGGCAATGTCAATACAAAATGGGGGAAGGTTCGTTCAGAGATGGGACATCCTGAACCCTTCAAGTTAAAAATGCTCGGCATTGGCAATGAAAACTGGGGTCCGCAATACATTGAACGGTTGAAGGTTTTTCAAAAAGCAATCAAAGAAAAATATCCTGAAATAAAATTGGTTACCAGTTCCGGTACAGATCCTAATGGTGACAGGTTCGATTACCTTAATGGCGAGTTGAGAAAAATGAAAGCGGATGTAATTGATGAACATTATTATCGCCGCCCGGAATGGTTTTTACAAAATGCCGCCCGTTATGATAATTATGACAGGAATGGTTCTAAGATATTTGCCGGTGAATATGCGGCGCAGAGTGATAAAACAGTGAGTGTAGACAACAAAAACAATTTGCGGACGGCAATTGCAGAAGCTGCTTTTCTAACAGGCCTGGAACGCAATGCCGATGTAGTAGTGATGGCTTCCTATGCGCCTTTGTTTGCGCATGTTGATGGATGGCAGTGGACGCCGGACCTGATATGGGTGGACAATCTTCGTTCTTACGGCTCGGCTAATTACCAGGTGCAAAAGTTATACTCCACCAACAAGGGTACACATATCGTTCCTGCATTGTCCGGCAACAAGCCACTTTCGGGGCAGGATAGTTTATATGCTTCCGCTGTTATAGATAAAAATACAAACGAAGTGATCATTAAGATCGTAAATAGTTCAGCTAATGAAAAGGCGACCTGTTTGGCTTTTGAGGGAGTGAAAAAAATAACCTCCCAGGCTACTGTTACGGTTTTGACTGGCGAATCACTGGAAAAGATGAATAGCCTTGATGTTCCTTTAGCCGTTAGCCCGGTTACACACCAAATGACTGTGAAAGGAAAGAAAATAGATATAACTGTAGCGCCTTATTCTTTTACCGTGTTCCGGGTGAAATTGTTGTAAATATTCATTTTCAGTGGAAGGTTACTTCAAGACAAAACGGCGAAAATATAATATAAAGAGAAAACTGACAATAGGTTAATTGTAAAATAGGCTCCATTCATTTCATTAACTGCGCTGACAAACATCTATAAATGAAACAGCTTGCAATTAAAATAGTATTGAGTTTTTTGCTTGTTCTGAACATAAATGCAAATTTATGTTCGCAGGACAGTAATAAGGAAAAAGCAATACAGGTAATTGTTGATCCTCATAAAACATCAGATACTATTTCAAAACTTATTTACGGCCAGTTTATTGAATTGCTCTTTAATTATTTTGAAGGCGGATTGTGGGCCGAGATGCTCGGTGACCGTAAGTTCTTTTATCCTGTAACATCTTCGGATGAACTAAAGCCTCTTAATACCCGGCATTATTTGGGAAGATGGAAACCCGTAGGAGAAGATGCTCATGTACAGGCAGATAAGAAAAATGTTTTTACTGGCGAACATTCACCCAAAATTATTTTGTCACCCCTGGTGCAAAGAGGGATTACCCAAAAAGGACTGAGTTTTCAGAAGGACAGTGCGTATAATGTGCGGATAGTATTAGCTGCGGATCAAAAACCAACTGTACAAATAAACCTGCTGTGGGCAAATGAAAAATATACCATACAAACGATTGCTGATTCACTTTCATCTTCGTATAAAACATTCCTGTTTACATTCAAATCGCCGGTTACAACAACTGACGCTGCTTTTAAAATAACGGCTTCTGGTAACGGTGCTTTATGGATTGGCGCTACTTCACTTATGCCTGCCAGCAATGTGAATGGCTTCAGGGCGGATATACTGGAGCAGTTCAAATATATGAACCTGGGTAATCTTCGCTGGGGTGGCAATGCATCATCCGGTTATGATTGGAGAAATGGTGTAGGTGACAGAGATAAAAGACCACCCATATATGATTATGCCTGGAATGCTATGGAGTCAAACGATGTAGGTACACATGAGTATCTTGACCTTTGCAAACTATTGGGTGTAGAACCAAATATTGGAGTAAATGCCGGTATGGGCGAAGCTTATTCCGCGGCACAATGGGTTGAATATGTAAATGGATCTGTTGAAATACCCATGGGTAAATTAAGAGCAGCTAACGGGCATGCCGAATCTTTTGCAGTTAAGTGGTGGGGCATTGGCAATGAAATGTATGGCAAGTGGCAATTGGGTAATATGTCCGCATTTCATTATGCCATCAAACATAATATGTTTGCCAAAGCAATGAAGAAAGCGGATTCATCCGTCATATTGGTGGCATCCGGGGCAACTCCTTACGAGATGGGTTGCACCTCCGTTTATTCCGGCGATTATGCACACGATACACTGCCTTTTGCTATTGGTGGTAAATATGATTGGTCGGGCAACCTGTTGGCTAATTGTGCGGAAAATTTTAATTATCTCGCAGAACATTTATATCCTCTTGGTGATTCAGCATATGATGTGCAACTTCAAAAATTTG
>CAMLEX010000735.1 GCA_946479055.1 uncultured Bacteroidota bacterium
TCAACTCATAAGCCCTACTGCCCAACAGCAAACTATCATAAATGGAAGTGGCTCCGCCTACCACCGGCGCCGCTGTTGGTACCAGGGTATCATAGCGCCACATGCCCAACCGGCTGCTACCATATAAATGTTGCTCATCCCACCGCAAACTCTCCGCTCCTTTTTTACTGTATATGGCCAGCACATTACCCTGCGCATCACGGATATAAAAGGTAGTAGTGTCAGCAGCTCCACTTACAATTTTAGAAGTGCGGTTACCTCCTGCATCATAGCCATAGGCAATATCCGAACCTTCATTTTTGTCAACCTGTTTTATTTTACCATAAACCGTCCAATTTATGTTGCCAATCTTTTCAGCAACGTCGGTTTTTAAATTCCCTATCCTGTCATAAATATAGTTATTGGGTGACTGGTTATCTATATCAACGGAATAGTTGCTGCTGCTGATAGCATCTCTTACATGGTTCAACCTGTTATTGACCAGGTTTCCGTTTACATCCCGGTTATACTTATAGCCAAGACTGTCCATATCCAATGACAGACCTGTTGTTTCTCCGCCATGGCGCAGGTATTTTAAGATATTACCAAATGTTGCTGCACAAACTTCATCTGATTTCTGGATAAGCGGAACAAAACAGATGGACAGATGACAATAAACGGATTGGCGAAAGGACGGAAGTACGTTGCAGGTGCAATGGACATTCTGATCTTCTTGCTTCGTGTTTTTTCTCCTATGTCCACCAGAGTGCCTCCTCAGGTGTTGACCATTCTGCAATTGCAGAATTGCTATTTAAAACCACATGATTCTTTACACCTATTACTTTAATAATAGTAAACTCTTAAAACTATTGTTATTGGTAAACTACTTCAACTCTATTCATTTATTACGAACTTTATTGCTGAACTTGTGAGTGATAAAATTTTATGCACTCTTGTGTATAGAACAGAAGCTGATTAGTTATTCTCTTATTATACCAAACTACTGATGTTTGCTTTCTGTGAGAAAATTTTCCGGATCAGGGAATGATGAGGTCTGAAGACACATCACGTTTGGTATATCTTCTTTCGTTTTCTGTTGAATTATTTTTTCAATAAAACCCTGATTTAAATTCTATGAAACAGAAATTAGCATTAGTACGTGATGAAAAAAAATATTCTCCGAAAATTGTTCTCCTTTATTTACTTAAAAAAAAATATAGGGAGCCTGCTAAGAACTTGTATTTTCATTCCACTACAACTAAACAAGCCGGGAATCGTTTGTCGCCTTCACGTGCACTCTTAACTGCTATTCTTGTATTAATCTCAACTTGTATCTTTTCTCAATCACAGGACACATTGTTGTCTTCCTCCAGGTTGAAAAAATTGAGCCTGGAAGAATTGATGAATGTGGAGGTGACTTCCATTTCAATGCGGCCTGAGAAATTGACAGAAGTAGCATCAGCAGTCCAGGTGATAACAGGAGAAGATATACGCAGGTCAGGCGCCACAAGACTTCCCGAAGCCCTGCGCTTAGCCTCCAACCTCCAGATAGGGCAAGCCAACTCACATGATTGGGCTATTACTGCACGGGGGTTTAACGGTTTGCCTTCAGCAGGCGGCGTACTGGCTAATAAACTTCTTGTAATGATTGATGGACGATCTATTTATAATCCGCTTTTTGGCGGAGTATATTGGGATGTACAAAATACGTTGCTGGAAGATCTTGACCGCATTGAAGTTGTTAGCGGACCGGGGGGAACACTCTGGGGTGCCAATGCTGTGAACGGTGTCATTAATATTGTAACCAAAAGTGCAAAGGAAACTCAGGGATTGTATGTGTCTGGAGCAGTAGGTTCTTTTTTACAAGATAATGTTCAGCTGCGATATGGAACACAGATAGATTCGACTATCTTTTTTCGTGTTTACGGGCAGCGTTTCGATCAGAGGAATACTGTGCGGGCAAATGGAAAAAGCGCCAGGGACAAATGGCACATGACACAAGGAGGGTTCCGGATGGATTATTACCTGTCAAAGGCAAATACGCTGACCTTGCAAGGTGATTTCTATGGCGGTGTTGAAAACAAAGACAGCCTGACAAAGCGAACTGTTACAGATGGTCAAAATATATTGACTCGTTTTACACATCTTTTTTCTGATCAATCGGATCTGAACGTTCAATTGTATTTTGATCGTACCTGGCGAAAGACACCTCATTCCGTCAATCCGTTTTTTTATGACCTTAAGACGTATGATGCAGATATACAGTATCGTTTTCCGATCGGCAACCGGCAAAGTATACTTTGGGGTGTGGGTTACCGGTTACAACAGGATCAAACAGCCCGCTCTTTAGTTCCGCTTAAGAGGAATATGTCACTCTACAGTGCATTTATTCAGGATGAAATTACATTTATTCCGGATTTGCTAAAGCTCACAATTGGCAGCAAATTCCTGGACAACGTTTTCTCCGGCTTCGAAATTCAACCCAGTGTCCGTATAGGTTGGACACCCAATAAACGTCATACAATCTGGACAGCGGTTTCCCGTGCAGTGCGTACACCGACCCGCTTTGATTCAGATGTTACAATAACACCAGTAAAGTTCGATTCGGAAAAAGTTATTGCATATGAGCTGGGTTATCGCATAAGACCTGTAGACCAATTATCACTTTCGTTTGCTACTTTTTACAACCGATACAATGACCTCAGGAGTCTTGATTCTAACTCAAGCCCTGCGTTTCCAATTATATTGGCAAACAGTCAGCGTGCCGAATCATGGGGATTTGAATTTTCAGGTAATTTTCAGGCAACACAATGGTGGCGCCTGCGCGGTGGTTATACTTATTTTGACAAGAATATTTATCCCACTAGCCCTAAAGTATTACCAGTTAGTGTTGCATTCGAAGGTGTTGATTCCAAAAATCAATTCATGTTTCAATCCATTATGGATTTGCCAAAAAATTTACAGTTAGATCTGACAGGTCGTTATGCAGATGTGCTTCCCGCCGTACCACCCACCATTCCGGGTGTTCCGGCTTACTTTACTTTCGATGCACGTTTAGCATGGCGGTTTAATTGTTTCGAATTTTCTGTTGTTGGTCAAAATC
>CAMLEX010000736.1 GCA_946479055.1 uncultured Bacteroidota bacterium
ACGAAACAAGCCGTTTATTTAGATTTTAAATATAACCTGATCAATAAATACGGAAAGGTAGAAGCCAGCAAACTGGGTATTGAAAATCCTGATTTAGAAACCCTGACCCGCTTAGGAAAGGAAGTTGTGAAAGAAGAGTATGGTAATCTTTTCGACATGTATGAAAAGATCACCGGCGAAAATCCATATGAAGTGCCGATGAGAATTTATCCTGCGGTGCATTATACCATGGGTGGCTTATGGGTGGATTATGAATTGCAGACAACTGTTCCGGGATTATATTCATTGGGTGAAGCGAACTTCAGTGATCACGGAGCTAACCGTTTGGGTGCCTCAGCATTGATGCAAGGATTAGCTGATGGTTATTTTGTTATTCCATATACTATTGGCAATTACCTGGCGAATGAAATAGCAGTAAAGCCAATTGAAACTTCACATCCTGCATTTGTTGAAGCGGAGAAAGCTGTTAGTGACAGGATCAATACACTGATGAGTATCAAAGGAACCCAATCAGTAGAAAGCATGCATAAGCGATTGGGAAAAATCATGTGGGAAAAATGTGGTATGGCCCGCAATGCAAAAGGATTGCAGGAAGCCATTACTGAAATTCAGCGATTGAAAAAAGAATTCTGGAGTGATGTACGCATACCGGGTGAGATAAAAGAAATGAATCCTGAATTGGATAAGGCTAATCGTGTTGCTGATTTTATTGAATTAGGAGAACTGATGTGCCTTGATGCATTGAATCGCAATGAAAGCTGTGGTGGTCATTTCCGTGAAGAGAGCCAAACGGATGAAGGAGAAGCTAAAAGGGATGATGAAAATTACAGCTATGTAGCAGCATGGGAATACAAAGGCGAAAGTCAATGGCAGTTAAATAAAGAGGAATTGAGATTTGAGGTGGCGAAACCAACACAACGGTCTTATAAATAATTTTAAACGAACAATATTTTTGGTTTATGGAACACTACCTGATGAATTTAAAGTTGAAAGTGTGGAGACAAAAAAATGCAAAGAGTCCCGGTCGTTTTGAATTATTTGAAGTGTCTGGTATTTCTTCCGAAATGTCCTTTCTGGAAATGTTTGATGTGCTGAATGAAAAACTGATCAGCGAAGGGAAAGATCCGATTGCATTTGATCATGATTGCCGAGAAGGTATTTGCGGAGCTTGTTCGATGTATATTAATGGTCGTCCGCACGGACCCTGGCATGCAAATACTACCTGCCAGCTACACATGAGAGCATATAAAGATGGTGATACTATAACAGTAGAACCATGGAGAGCTAATGCGTTCCCTGTTATAAAAGATCTGATGGTGGACAGAGATGCATTTGATCGTATTATTCAAGCCGGAGGTTATATTTCAGTTAACACGGGTATTGCGGTAGACGCCAATGCCATACCAGTTAATAAAGATGATGCCGACAAAGCTTTTGCCACTGCGGCCTGTATTGGTTGCGGAGCCTGTGTAGCTGCTTGTAAAAATTCATCCGCTTTATTATTTGTTTCAGCCAAAGTAAGTCACCTGGCATTATTACCACAGGGCGGTCCGGAAAGAAAACAACGGGTTTTGAATATGGTTGCGCAGATGGATAAAGAAGGTTTCGGTTCCTGTACAAACACAGGTGCTTGCGAAGCTGTTTGTCCCAAAGAAATTTCCATTACAAATATTGCACGTCTCAATGCCGAGTATATGAGAGCAGGAGTAACTGCTGAGTAATAAATTTTATTAAGAACATTGAAAAAGCCTTTTACTAAGGCTTTTTTTGTTTTTAGGCTGGGCATTGCATATATCACAAAAATCAAAAGCTTTTTATTTCTTTGTGATCTTAGTGGACTTAGTGGGAAAGAAATGAACACAATTAAAAAATATACGATGCCCTGATGGTGCCCGCCCACAGGGCATCAGTGTTTGTATGCTTTTTATAAATAATCCCGGGACCTATTGCAATATTTTTTGATACGAAATAAATACCTAAAAGATTAATACCAATTCCCGCATTTGCACTTCCTTTATAAATATTCAAAACGGGTCCGGCGGTTAAAGAGATATTTCCATTTTTTACAGGATTGTATATTATTCCGGGCATCGTATAAAGATTAAGATATCCGCCATAACGAAAATCATATCCCGCAGTTTTTATTCTTTTGCCAGTATAATAATTGATTCCTCCATTAACTATAAAGCCAATAAGTCTTCGAGGGGATATATTTGTACCAAAACGATGACAGCTCCGGGAATAATCAATACCTGCACCTGCAATATGTGATTTTGAAAAAATGCCGATAGGCATATAAATGCCGAAAGCTATTGCCTGACTTTTACCTTTAAGGTGTTTAAGTGATGAAGTATCGGCAATTTGGGCCCACATACCCAAATTGATTAACAAAGAAAAAATAAAAAGAATAGAATGTTTTTTCATGAGTCAGGCTCAAATTTGCTTCTTTTTCCCTGAAATAACAGAGGTTCATGGCTTTAGGGCAATAAAAAGACCGAATTTTGCGATTTTGATAATAAACTCACTGCTGTTGAATGGCTTGCGAAGGATATCATTGTTTTTGATCCCTCTATTGATGACACTCTTGGGAAAGGCGCAGCTTCCTGCGCACAGCGGTTCAAATCTTCGTCACAAAACTTTTGCGATTGCAGCAGATAGTTTAAGCCTTGATACCACCAGCATTATTCCCCAAACATTTCTTATTGAAGGAATTCCTTCATCCGATTACCGGCTCGATTTTATCAAGGCTGTTTTATACTGGAATAAAAAACCAGTGGTTGATAGCATAACTGTTACCTACCGGGTTTTCTTTTATAAATTAAATCCTGTAGCGCAGCGGATGAAGGCTGACAGTGTTATTAATAGTATGGCTATTGCTCCCTATGAATTCAACAATGAATTGACGGAAGCACAAAAGGGGATTTTTAATTTCGGCACCATTAAAGCAGAAGGAAGTTTTGGTCGCCAGATTTCGTTTGGCAATAGCCAGGATGCTGTATTAAATTCTACATTAAACCTGCAGCTAAGTGGTATGTTGGGTGATAGCATTGAGATACAGGCTGCCATTACGGATAATAATA
>CAMLEX010000737.1 GCA_946479055.1 uncultured Bacteroidota bacterium
CGCACATTGGAACGATCCCCACGTACCATAAATATTTGAAAGAGCTGCAGGAGTTGGGTTATATTATATACAGGCCGTCATACCATCCGGGCGCTAAAAGCGAAATTGAGTTTAAGCGACCTTCGTAGGGGAGGCCGCTTGCCATAAGGGCTTTGATAATATTGCATATAAAGCAAAAGCGGATGTCATTACATCCGCTCAGCCTTACGAGCGGCGAGTCTCCCAAAACGCCGTGCCGTAATTTGTTATCAATGTTTTTAGGGCATAATTAGCAAACTCACACGATTGTTAAAATATAAAATACGGAATCAAAAGTTCGTGTGCCTATCTGATTAAGCTCTCTGCAACCATTTTCAAGATAAGCGATTGCAAACCACGCCCCGGCCAAGGTTTATTGTACGGCATCTTGTTTTTTTGAAGAGCGTGACGGTTACGTTTTTTCGACGATCGGCCCTATCAGGTAGCTTCATTCAGGCCACTATATCAGTGATGTTACACCGTGGCAAACTTCAGTTATCGAATTAGATAACTTTATAAAACGTGTAGCTAAGCTATTGCTGGCCAGGTATATCACGTACAATTTCTGTTAACTCTCCCGAGTTCATTTCGTAGAAAAAGCCGTAGAGTTTGATGTTTTTTGGTACTGCGGGGCTGTTTCTCAATAACTCGACATCATGCTTAATGGACTTCTCATAATCCATGATGGCAAGGCTGTCGTGTTCAAACATCGGCTCAAGATCCGCATGGTGATGGTCGTGGAACTGACCCACCAATTGTTCTGGCCTGAAGGCTGTTGCCCCGCAGAAAGAGTGGTGTACCACTATTACATTCTGCACATGGAAAAGGTATTCCATAGTAGCAACGGTCTGTAAAGCAGATAAGGCCCTCCCTCCTGCATTCGATACGGCAAATAATGTCCTGGTGTGGCCGACACGATTGCCATTCTCGTCCAGGATATTCTCCCCCGGATATACTTCATCTCCAAAATAGCTGGCTACGGCGTTAGGTATCTCAGCCGCCCTGGGATCAAAACAGTATATCACAATTGTTTTCATCGGTATTGCCTGGTTGAATCCCTGAAAATTGTCCTGGTCAAACCAAGGCTGTGTCCTGAATTCGAAATCACTAAATTTTGACATGCTTAAAAGTTTTAAGGTTAATACTGCAGCAAAGGTAAACAGGTCTGTCTACATAAAAAAATAAAAAGTAGACAAATTTGTTTACCTTTGTAAAGATTTATAAAAGGAATATATATGGAACCTGCTAATTTAAATTTTAAGGACCTGCGTGCCGATGACAAACAGTTGCTGAATCCGAGGGATCGAATATTAAAGGCCGCTAACCATCTTTTCAATCAATACGGTGTTACTACCGTTGGGGTTGACTGGCTGATTGCAGAAAGCGAAGTGTCAAAGCGAACCTTCTATAAATATTTCCCCTCCAAATCTGATTTGATATCCGCGTACCTTGAATCTAAAGACTGGCTTAGGTTCAATGGCCTGGCAAAGCAGCTGGAGCAAAGTGGTACCGGTCCATTAGAACAAATATTGGCGATTTTTGATTTTTTGGAGGCGTGGTTTTCCGAACCGGATTTCAATGGCTGTGCCTTTGCGCGCGGCCTGAGCGACTTTAATAACGAGGGGTCTATGCAGCTGAGGTGTCAGGCACTTGGTCATTTTAATAAATGGTCGGAATTTATAGGTAGCCGCCTGGACCTTTTGATGGAAAAAGAAAAGTCGCAGGCAGTACTGCCAGCACTATTGTCGCTGCTTACCGGTTCGGTAATTGTGGCACAGGGAACCGGCGACCCAAAAGTTGCCCGGTACAATAAGAATATAGCTGAAATTTTATTAAATCAAAGAACATAGCAAGTCGGCACAATGGCAATAATTTTAAAACGCGTGTTATAAAAATACGTACCGGTCGGTATGTAAATTTAGTAAATTTTTCTGATATAATTTAAGTAAAACAATTTTATCAGGCCATCGACTAATATATTCTTATGATTCTTTAATACATATTATCGCTAAAACATTCATATACTATTTGGCTATGAGGGAACATCTTTGTTCTTTTGCACCACACCAGCATCACTATGAAAAAAGCAGCTTCCACCAGGTTAACGATCCTTCAAAAAGCATTTGAGCTAATTTATGCCAATGGTTATCAGGCTACCAGCGTCGACCAAATTATTGCCGGGACCTCGGTAACCAAGGGTGCATTTTATTACCATTTCAAGAACAAAGATGAAATGGGCATAGCAATCATCAACGAGCTTTTGAGGCCGCTGCTTACAAGCGACTTCCTTTTGGTGCTGACTGAAAAGAAGAATCCATTGGAAGGAATATATGATTTTATGTATAGCCTGCTGATAAAAAACGACAAACTTACCCTAGAGCATGGCTGTCCTGTCGGCAATCTTTCGCAGGAAATGACTCCATGGAATAATGAGTTCCGGAAGGTATTGGATGATTTGGCAAAGCAATGGAGGCAGGCTCTTGTGGATGTCCTGGAAAGGGGCAAAGCAGCTGGATACGTCAGGCCGGAAGTGAACCCGGAGCAGGTGGCATTCTTTGTAATTTCAGGCTACTGGGGCATTCGTAGTTTTGGCAAGTTGGCAAATGACCGGGAAGTATACCGTAACTACTTAAATGAACTTAAAGCTTACCTAGCATCCTTACAGTAATTTTTTTTCCATAAAAACATACCGACCAGTATCTTTTGATTATATTTGCGGTGCATTAGGAAGCAGATGGCTAGTGAGCATTTTTAAAAATCTTTTTATGTATTCCACCCTACTTTCATTCCATTCCTTTTTCAGGTGGCTCGTTTTAGCTGGTTTGATTATAGCGATTTCCCTTGCCTTTAGAGGATGGATAAAGAAAATGGAGCACCGGCCGGTACATGATATGATCCGGCACTGGAGTGCTACAGTCCTGCACGTGCAGCTTGTTTTGGGACTGTCCCTTTATTCGGTCAGCCCTCTTATTGATTATTTCCTGCATCATTTCAATGATGCCGTAAAGGAGCGGGAAATCCGCTTTTTCGGAATGGAGCATAGCTTTATGATTGTATTGGCG
>CAMLEX010000738.1 GCA_946479055.1 uncultured Bacteroidota bacterium
TCGACTGGATTAGGACAGAGGGCGCACTGCTTCGACATTTCTTCGGAAAACAGGTACCTTTTTCCGAAGGAGTGTCGAAGCAGTGTGCTTCCAGTGTACTTGCAGGTATAACCAAGCTATAAGAAAAGAGTAAGCTTGCTCAGTCTGGTGGGAAAAGGATTAGGGCAAAAAGAATTGCGATGAGTATCTTCAGCAAATTCAATAAGAACTTTCCTGGGGATCTGCAACCTGAAGAAATTCCTGAAGTAAAGTAAAGGATAGGTTGATTCAATATTTCTTCAAATTTGGTATGCAGCTTTGGAAAAAAGATAATCATGTATAGATTCATTTCCCTTTTACTTTTAGTCTTTCCTTTTTTTGTCAATGCGCAGACCATTTCGGGCGTTACCGTGTCCGGAATGATCAAGGATGTTAACAAAATTGCCATCCCTTATGTGAATGTGATTTTTAAAACAACCAAAGACAGTAGCTTTGTTGTTGGCACCGTTACTAACGATAAAGGTCAGTTTAGTTTGGCTGGCGTAAAAAGTGGAAATTACCTCCTGGAAATATCCATGGTAAGTTTTAAAACAGCCAGGCAATCGTTTACAGTGGGTACCCTGAGCAATTTCCAGGACCTGGGTGTAATTGAACTGGAAGAAGATTCCAAGGTCTTGGATGAGGTCAAAATAGTTGCCGGGCAACCGGATGGGGTCTCCTCGAGAATGGATAAAAAGACTTTTACCTTGGCTAATAATGCTACCCAGACCGGTGGTTCAGTATTACAGGCGATGCAAAATCTTCCTGGAGTTACTGTTCAGGATGGCAAAGTGCAGCTCCGGGGTAATGATAAGGTGGCCGTATTGATTGACGGAAAACAAAATGCAGTAACCGGTTTCGGCAGCCAAACCGGTTTGGACAATATCCCTGCATCGGCGATCGAAAGCATCGAAATTATCAATAACCCGTCGGCCAGGTACGATGCGAATGGAAATGCGGGAATCATTAACATTATCTATAAAAAGAACAGGCAGGAAGGGTTCAACGGGAAAATAGGCCTTTCCACGGGATTGGGTGCGTTATGGATCAGGAAGGAAAACCTGCCTACTATACGCCCACAGTACCAGGCCACCCCAAAGCTAAACCCATCGATCTCACTCAACTATCGTAAAAACAAAGTGAATACTTTTTTGCAGGGGGACTGGCTGTACACGCAGACATTGAATCGAAATGATTTTGCTCAACGTGTTTACGATGATGGAACGGTAATCAACCAGCAGGTGAAGAGGAACCGGACCACTACATTTTCTACGATCAAGACCGGAATGGACTGGAACCCGGATGATAGAAATACCTTTACGGTTTCAGCTTACCTGAACAGGGAAAAGATCCTTGATAGGGGGGATATTCCATACTTTAATAGCGATTTCTCGATCAGGAACCGCCTATGGCAGTTCCTGGAAGACGAGGTTAAATATACAGCAACAGCTTCAGCCTTGTACCAGCACAAATTCACCCAGCCAGGGCATTTACTCAATGCTGGTTTCAACTATACTTTCCATAGGGAAGATGAAAAGTATTTCTTTACCAATATCATGCCCAGCTTCACAGGAGAAGATTCCTTTAAACTGCTTTCTGACGAACACGTAGCGGATTTCAATCTGGATTATATCAGGCCTTTGAAACATGGGCGATTGGAAACGGGAGTGAAATTTAGAAGAAGAACGATACCTACAGACATGCAGTTCTTTCCCGGCCTGAATTCTCCTTTAGATGTAAATGCAGGCGGCTGGGCAGATTACAAAGAAACCATTCCGGCAGTATATGGCAATTATGTTTTTGAAAGCAATCGTTTTGAGCTTGAAGCAGGTCTGAGATTTGAATATGTAAAGGTCGACTATCTGGTGAATCCAAATCACAATACATATAGGAGCGACGGGTACGATTATACCCGGCCCTTTCCTAATCTGAGACTGGCTTACAAACTGAATGATAAAAATAAGATATCAGTATTTTACAATGAAAGGGTCGACCGGCCAAATGAAGTGGACATCCGGATTTTCCCGAAGTACGATGAACCAGAGGTAATTAAGGTAGGAAATCCAACCCTCCGCCCACAGTTTACCAAAAGCATAGAACTGGGGCATAAATTGACATGGAACAAGGGGAGTGTATACTCAGCAGTCTATCATAAGATGATTGATGCTACCATTACCAGGATTGCCACGATGGTACCAGGCAACACCTTAATTTACAATATTTTTCAAAATGCAGACGAAAGCCGGAATACTGGCGGAGAGGTTACTTACCAGCAGGAAGTAGCCAACTGGTTCTCTTTCAATACAAGTGTCTCTTTGTACAGAAACACCATAGATGCATTTACGATAAACAACAGATATCCTGTGCCCACGGTATATACCATGCCAAGGGAAAGCATCGCGTCATGGAATGCAAAGCTGAACGGGATGTTTAAATTGGCTAAAAAAACAGATCTGCAATTCTCAGCGGTCTATCTGGCACCAGACATCATTCCACAGGGGAAAATAGGTTCCAGATTTTCGGTAGATATGGGAGCAAAAAAGCAGATTCAAAATGGTCGCGGAGAACTATTTTTAAATGCTACCGACTTGTTCAATACGCTGAACCCAAAAAGAGAAGTGAGGGGCAACGGGTTTAGTCTCATCAGCACTGATTATCTGGAAACTCAGGTATTCAGACTGGGCTACAGTTATAAGTTTTAGAAAATTTTCATCATTTAGGCCTATTGAAAAATCAGGATTATCGTGCCACCAATGATCATGAGTACTGCAATTATGGTTTTGTACGTCAACGGCTCCCCAAGAAAAATAACAGATAATATTAAAGCAATCGCTACACTAGCTTTATCTACAGGGGCTACCTGAGAGACCTTGCCCATTTGAAGGGCTTTAAAATAAAATATCCAGGACAATCCTGTTGCCAGACCTGAAAGGGTCAGAAAAACCCAGTTTTGTTTGGTCAGGCTGGAAATGCCTGTCTGTCCGCCCTTAAAGAAAACAATTGCCCAAGCGAGCAACAATATGATAACTCAAACATCAAAAAATAGATAGAAAAAAAAAGA
>CAMLEX010000739.1 GCA_946479055.1 uncultured Bacteroidota bacterium
CAGTTACCCATTATCTACCTGGTCCAGGATAATAATTGGGGTATTAGTGTAACTGCTGATGAATCAAGAGCAATGAATGCGTTTGAGTTTGCTGCCGGCTTCAAAGGCATGAACCGTATACAAGTTGATGGAAGTGATTTTGAAGTTTCCTACGATGTCATGAAACATGTTTGTTCTGCTGTTCGCAAAGAAAGAAGCCCCTGGCTTGTACATGCGCAGGTCCCTTTACTGAGTCACCATACCAGCGGAGTAAGAAAAGAATTTTATAGAACAGCGGAAGATTGGGCCAAACATGCAGAGCATTGCCCCAATTTAAAACTGAGAAAAAAATTAATAGCGATAGGTATAAGCGAAGATGAATTACTACAAATAGAAAAAGAAGCGACTGATAAAGTTGCAACTGATTTTTCAAAAGCTGTTGCGTCACCTGAGCCCGATCCCGCAACTGTAGAAGATTATGTATTTGTTCCCACGCCGGTTGTTCAGGAAAAGGGAGAAAGAGCACCGGCCAATGCAGAAAAAGTAATAATGGTAGATGCCGCTTTATTTGCTATCCGTGAATTAATGGAAGATCATCCTGAAGCGGTCTTGTATGGCCAGGATGTGGGAAGAAGATTAGGTGGCGTATTTCGTGAGGCAGCAACATTAGCGGAACAATTTGGTGATAACAGAGTTTTTAATACAGCGATACAGGAAGCATATATTGTTGGTTCAACAGTTGGTATGAATGCAGTAGGATTAAAACCGATTGTAGAAGTACAATTTGCGGATTATATTTATCCCGGGTTTAATCAATTAGTAACTGAAATTTCTAAAAGCTGTTATCTCAGTTGCGGAAAGTTTCCTGTATCAATGATCCTTCGTGTGCCCATCGGCGCTTATGGCGGGGGCGGCCCCTATCACAGTGGCAGTATAGAAACAACGCTGCTTTCAATTAAAGGAATTAAAATAGTGTATCCATCCAATGCTGCTGATATTAAAGGATTGATGAAAGCGGCTTTCTATGATGGTAATCCTGTTGTGATGCTGGAACATAAAGGATTATATTGGAGCAAAGTGCCGGGAACCGAAGAAGCAAAGACGCCAGAACCTTCCCGGGATTATATTATTCCATTGGGTAAAGGAAATATCGTAGTGCATGCCAGCCAGGATGCAATGGGAAATGGAGAAAGCTGTGCTGTTATTACTTATGGCATGGGAGTGTATTGGGCAAAAGCCGCAGCCAAAAATTTTAATCAGCAAATAGAAATTATTGATCTGCGGACTTTATACCCCCTTGATGAAGATTTAATAATGGAACGGGTAAGAGTTCACGGCAAATGTTTAATACTAACCGAAGAACAACAAAATAATTCTTTTGCTGAAGCATTGTCCGGAAGGATATCCAAAAAATGTTTTCAATACCTGGATGCGCCGGTAGAAGTATTGGGTGCATTGAATGTACCTGCCATGCCTATGAATATTGAACTTGAAAAAGCAGTTCTCCCGAATGAAGAGAAAGTAACAAAGGCTATTCAGGATTTATTAAACTTATGAGCTGATTTGACCTAATCGTACAAGCCCAAAATTTTATCAGCATCATTTCTGAAAGGGGCCAATTGTATTTCCGGGTAAGGAATATATTTTTATGCTGCTGTTATTCCTGGCAATAGCCATCATCTTTTTTCCGTGTATTGTTTTTAGTATAGCAATATCTCTTACTTCGCCGTCAATCATAAAACCTGTTTGCAATGAGCCTGGTATTTTAAACACATTGTTATTATTATTCAGCATCACAGTTCCTCCATTCGCGTCGTATCTTCCTTCATAAGGTATTACGCCATAAAAATTTCCGGCTGCAAGAATATCTGTTGTATTATCCTGGTTGAAATCAGCAGTAATAAAAGCAAACACCGGCGACCATTGCGCCTGTGAAGGCAAAGAAGTTTTAGTAAAACCGCCTTTCTTATTATTGATCAGCATAACAGAAGATAAAGTTTCAGCAGTATATTTTTTTACATGATCCAGTTTTTTTACAAAAACGTCCTCTATTGTCTGTCCTGCAAAAGCGGCATAGCCCAAATATTTCTTTTTGATTACGGAAGGCAATTGCGTTTCCAGTTCTTCCTTACCCAAAAATGTATAATACTTTTCACCATTTTCAATCGCCATTACCTGGTCCAATGATCCGTTATTATCCAGGTCGCCAACATATAATTCCAACGGATAGTTTTCACTGGCATGCAGTTTAGAATTAGTACCCCAATTGCCGGCCAATATATCATCAAAGCCGTCATTATTAATATCAGCAATATGCAATGCTGTCCATAAACCTTTAGTATGTTCTAATCCATACAATGCGGTAGCATAGACAAGTTTGCCTTTTTGATTTTTATAAATGCTAACCGGCATCCATTCCCCGGCAATAACCAAATCCGGCCAGCCATCTTTATCTATATCTGACCAGGCGGCATCGGTTACCATACCAATAGATTGTAAGCCGGGTGCCATATTTTCTGTAGCTATAGAAAATATCCCTTTGCCATCGTTTAACAGCAAATAAGATTTCGGTGTATCACCGTATCTGCCGGCTACCACTCTGCCACCAACAAAGAGATCCATATCGCCATCATGATCAACATCTGCAGCCACAGCAACAGATTTATTTCCATACAAAGCAGGTAATTCATTTGATTTTATAAAACCTCCTTTGCTGTTATTAATATACAGCCTGTCTGAATTGAATTTATCTTTTTCTCTTTCATTACCACCACTTACTACATACAGATCCTGGTCATTGTCACCATCAGCATCAAAGAAAACAGCGTTTACATCTTCACACGCAGCATCTTTGGCCAATACGTTTTCATTTGAACTAAAAAAACTACCGTTATCTTTTTGAATAAATAATTTACCCGGCTGGTCTTTGGCCCCGCACACAAAAAAATCATCAAGCCCATCACTGTTAACATCTGCTGCAGCCAATTTTGGGCCTTGTGTTGAAATCTTATGCGGAATAAGTGGCTGTTGGTTAAAATCATTAAAATCATTTTCCTGGTGCTGGTAAGAAAGGGTAACCGAATCCGTAATATCAACA
>CAMLEX010000740.1 GCA_946479055.1 uncultured Bacteroidota bacterium
ATCTTATAAGCAACACAGAGATCTTTGGTAGCATCAATGATAGCTTTGTTGAAAGCAAACACCGGGTCGGGATCTGATAAAAGATGTTTGGGAATTTTTGTAATATCAGTGTCTAAACCAACACAGAGATAAGATTGTTTTCTCCGGATCTGTTCAATAAGTTGCTTCCTTGTCATGGCCGCGAAGATAATATAGAACGAAGATTATTATGATAGTGATGAAAAATTATGATTTTTTACCTGAAATATTTTGAGACATTAATTTCAGACTGCGATAATCGTAATAATCTTAATAATCAGTGTTCCGTTATTTGCGTTCAATCTTTTCCAAAATGAGGTCTTCAATTTCTTTGGATTGCCATTTTTCCTCAATACCCTGTATAGCCATTACCTGCTGCATAATAGCTTCCTGCCACATTGAATTACGATAGGCATCAGAATACCTTATTCCGGGACTGAAAGTAACCTGAGAATAGGTTGGTATCCATTTATCGGGGTATTTCTCATGAAGATTCGCTTCTATTTTTTTCTGCAATAAAAAAAGTGGATCGGCTACTTTATCCCGCATTTCAATAAAGTTATTCAATGCCAGCTCCGCAATTGCATCCCCATCGGGTTTACGTAAATTTTGATATTCCTGCAGAATGGCAAACCAGTTGTCATTATGTTTATCAATTAAACTATCCAACACCGAGCAATCCTCAAACCCACAGTTCATTCCCTGTCCAAAGAAGGGAACAATAGCATGAGCTGCATCGCCGATCAGGGCAAATTTATCTTCACGGATCCAGGGAAAACATTTTACTGTTATTAATGAGGAAGTGGGATTATTAAAAAAATCATTTTCCAGCATTGGCATAAGTGGAACTGCATCCGCAAATGTTCTTTCAAAAAATGATTTTACTTTTTCTGTTGAATCCAAAGAGGCGAAAGAAGGCGCTCCTTCAAATGGGAAAAATAATGTACAGGTAAAACTGCCATCCTTGTTGGGCAATGCGATCAGCATATAGTTGCCCCTTGGCCAGATATGCAAAGCATTTTTTTCTATTTGGAATTCACCGCCTTCACCTGCAGCAATGGTTAGTTCTTTATAGCCAAAATCAATATAATGTTGTTCATACTGAAACCTGTCATATTGTAATTGTTGCTGCAGACGGGCAGCAGAGTGAGCACCGTCAGCACCGAAGAGAAGTTCGAAGTTTTTGCTTCCTGCTTCACGTTGTTCGCAGTCGCAATGACAGGTTTGAAGTTTGGAACCAGGTTGTTCAAAAGTGATCTCGTTCTTCTGCCAGTTTATATCCTTGCATTTTTGTTGAAAATTTATTTTAACACCATGTTGTTCTGCCAGCTCCATCAATTTTATATTCAATTCTGCCCTGGAAACTGAATTGATGAATTGTCCTTGTTTTCCATAAGGTTGATAGGCTGTTTTTCCATCTGTGTTATGAATATAACGGCCATGCATAGGAATAGCGATCTGGCGAATCTCATCCATAATTCCAACATCCTCCAGCGCTTTGATGCCCCTGTCGCTCAACGCAAGATTAATAGAACGTCCTGCAGTTATTTTCTCCTTTCGCATATCCGGTCTGCGTTCATAAATGCCAACCCTATATCCTCTTTTGGATAAATAGATCGAAAGTAATGAACCTACCAAACCAGCACCGATAATTGTAATCTCTTTTTTCATATAGCGAATTCAGGAACGCTGATTTTTATGATTATCAGGATAAGCAGGATTTGGAATATCATTATTACTCACCAGTTGTAAAAATCAAAAAACAATTTCCTGATAAATCCATTAATCCTGCCAAATCGTGGTTCTGACAATCTCCCCAAATCTCCAAACATCTTCAAACGTATTATACAACGGAACAGGAGCAACACGTATCACATTCGGCTCTCTCCAATCTGCAATGACTCCTTGCCTGCTCAACTCATTAAAAATTTCTTTCCCTCTTTTCAACATCAGCATAGAAGCCTGGCAACCCCTTTCTTTTTCATTTGCTGGCGTAATGACTTCTATTAGTTTTTCTTTTTGTTTACTATTAATATCGTTTAGAATAAAATGAAGATAACCGGAAAGCAATTTTGATTTGGTAATAAGTTTATCCATTCCTGCTTCATCAAAAATATCCAGGGATGCTTTATGTGCCGCCATACTAAGCACCGGTGCATTACTTAACTGCCAGCCTTCCGCTGTAGGTATGGGTTCAAAACCTTTTTCCATTTTGAACCTTGCCTCTTTCGTGTACCCCCACCAACCTGCAAAGCGGGGCAACTCTTTATTAATAGCATGTTGCTGATGAATATATACTCCTGAAACTCCGCCTGGGCCTGAATTAAGATATTTGTAAGAACACCAGCAGGCAAAGTCAGCCCCCCAGTCATGTAATTTCAATTCCACATTCCCTGCAGCATGAGCGAGGTCAAAACCCGCATAGGCACCAGCTCTATGTGCTGCTGCGGTTATTACTTCCATATCAAACAACTGGCCCGTATAATAGTTAACGCCGCCAAATAAAACCAAGGCTAGTTCATCTCGATGCTGATCAATAGCAGAAAGAATATCTTCTGTACGGATAATATTTTCTCCTTCCACCGGACTCACTTCTATAATTGCATCATCCGGAGCAAATCCATGGTACCGAACCTGTGATTCAAAAGCATACTGATCGGAGGGAAAGGCTTTGGCTTCGCAAATAATTTTATACCGTTGCTTTTTGGGACGATAAAAACTAACCATTAATAAATGCAGGTTCACCGTAAGCTGGTTCATCACTACTACTTCGTCCTGCAAACAACCGACGATCTTTGACAATTGTTTTGGAAAAATTTCATGATAAGACAACCAGGGATTTTTAGCATGAAAATGGCCTTCCACTCCCAGCTTTGCCCAATCATCCAGCTCCTGGTTCACATATTCCTTAACTGTTTTTGGTTGTAATCCAAGCGAATTGCCTGTAAAATAAATGGAATCTTTTCCATTGTGCTGAGGGATATAAAATCGTTCACGAAATTCTTTAAGAATATCTTTTGAATCTAAACTTTTGG
>CAMLEX010000741.1 GCA_946479055.1 uncultured Bacteroidota bacterium
CTATAGCTTAGCTCTGTTTTCTAATCGGGAGTTATTTAAAAAAGGTTGCTATTATTTTTTGCTATTGAAAAGAGATAACTTTTTTAGCCAGTAGTTTCTAATGAATCGGCAGCGTTTTTATAAAATTTATCCTGTTCCCAATTTGGGATTATTGACGATATAATTTTTGAAGTGATGAAATTCGTCATTAAAATTGATTGCTCCTGTTTAATATACTTTACCCATCTTTGTCTTCATTAACCCTCATAGATAAAGAATCTAATAAATGAAAAAGTGCATCCTTATAACCCTGGTCACATCAGCAATTCTTTTTTTTACTTTGTCGTCCTTTGCACAATCACGCAGTCTTTTTAATGGCAAGGATTTAAATGGCTGGCATATTGATATTCCCGAAATGGATACCAATGCAACAGCCGTCAATCCATTCATCATCCGCAATGGACTGTTGGTAAGTCTCGGCACCCCGCAGGGGCATCTTATTACCGATTCTGTTTACCAGAATTTTCGACTTGACATAGAATATCGTTTTGTTGCAAGGCCCGGAAACTGTGGTGTGCTTGTGTTTGCTTCTACACCACGGATTCTCTATAAAATGTTTCCTAAATCAATTGAGGTACAACTGATGCATAAAAATGCGGGTGACTTCTGGTGTATTGGAGAAGACATTGCGGTACCAGATATGGAAACCCGTCGTGGTCCCAAAGCTAACTGGGGTGTTACAGATGGTAAAGAACGGCGAGTTAAAAATCTTACTGACAGTTCTGAAAAGCCATTAGGCGAATGGAACAGCATGACGGTTGAATGTGTTGGCAATTCTATTAAAGTTTGGGTTAATAAGGACCTGGTGAATTATGGTTTTAACGCTACAGCCAGCAAAGGCAATATTGCATTACAGGCCGAAGGTTCGGAAGTGGAATTCCGTACCGTTGAGTTAACACCAATAACAAAGCTTAGCGGTAAATAACAGCAGCAGCATTGCAACCCTGTCATTAAACTTTATGCAGTGGGATGTTTGATGTAAGCTGTCGAACGATGCCCATAATCAGCTGTCAGATGTTTTTTTTAAACACATCCTGTTCTCTGCAATACGGCGAAATTTAATTTCAATAGATATGATTGATAAACCTGAAAGTTTATAGAATGGCTAAATATACAATGGAAAAAACAGCCGGCGTTTATCACCTGCAGGAAGTAAAGACAACCGCATCCGGTTTTAAGCTGAATCCTGACGGCAGCTTCCTGTTCTTTTTTACTTATGGTGCTATAGACAGGTACGGTTCAGGCAACTGGACCATCGACAATGATCATGTCGTTTTGCAAAGCAGGCCCTGGAGCGGAAAAGATTTTACATGGGTGGACAGTAAAGAAATTAATCAAAATTTTATTACGGCAAAAATTGTGGGAGGTAATCCTGTGTTGCTAAACCATGTATTTTTTAGTTTAAGGAGCGGGGAGACCGGATCGTGGATAAAAACAAATGAAAGAGGAGAAGCTGCATTTCCTCTGCAGCCGGTAACTACTGTTTCTATGGTATTTGAATTTTGCCAGGAACGGTTCACTCATTTTAGTATAGCTAATCCTGCGCATAACTATTTTGAATTCCGTTTTGAGCCATGGCTGATGGAAGTGTTCTTTACTAATTTTCAACTGAAAATATCGAAGTATACTTTATCAGGAAAACACCCGCTGATGAAAGGGGAGAAATTTGTGTATGAGAAGAGTTGATGATCTGTGGTGTGGGAGTGTGCCCACTGGTTTGTGATTTTTGGAAATTCTACGCAGCGGAAACTCCTCGCTCTTTCAGGTTCTTCGTCATTGCGAGGCCGTAACGAATGCTATAATAGAATGTTTTTTGCCGACCGAAGCAATCTAAAGTAACTTGATCTGATCGTACAGGTCATTCCATTCGGAATTCATGCCGTTGATAAGTATTTCTTTCTTTTTACGGCTGCCACTTTTTATCCTCTTTTCTTCGGCAATCGCTTCGATGATAGTATCAAACCACCTGTAATAGACTAGTTTCTTGCAGTTGTACTTTGATGTAAAGCTATTGGGATAAAAATTTTCTTTATGCTGTGTGATTCTTGCTGCAAGGTTGGATGTTACTCCGACATACAATGTGGTCCTATTCATGCTGCACATGATGTAAACGTATCCGCCTTTTTGCATGGTTGCTTGTTTGGTTTCGATTAGTTTGCTTCGGCCTGCCGGTGGATACGGAAGAGTACGAAGATAATGCTGGCGTGCCTCGCAATGACGAAGACCCTGCGGGCTGGGAGTGGCGCTACTGGTTTGGTATTGGGGCCTACGATACGTCGAAAACTCCTGGCTCTTTCGGGGTCTTCGTCATTGCGAGGCCATTGCGAATGCGGAATTAAACGTTTATTGCCGGCCGAAGCAATCTGTTTTGGCTACGCCTCTTTCTGTCTGAGCCTGACATTGCTGAATTATTACCCTTTGGATTAAGGAAATGCATGATTCAATGGTTTGAAACCATAAGCAAAGAACTGCAAACTCGAAGACTTCGCAGAGCAGGGCAAACTTTAACGCTTTTGCCGAGTAAAGAACCGAACCCTGAAGAGTGCGACGCAACAGACGATGCCAGTAGCAATTCAGCTGGGCTCATCATTAATTTTCTTCTCCCCATTTTTACCAATCCCTTGTGAATAAATGCTTGTTAGCCAAAACTGTTATTCCCCCTGTTTCGCTTAAATTCGCCGCTACTTAAAACCTGAATACAGTGAGATTAAAGAGTTTAGAGATCAAGGGCTTCAAGAGCTTTGCGGATAAGACGATCGTGAATTTTGACGATAATATCACGGGGATCGTTGGGCCGAACGGCTGTGGCAAATCCAATATCGTGGATAGCATCCGTTGGGTGATCGGCGAACAAAAGATCAGCCAGTTACGGAGTGAGAACCTGGATAGCCTGGTGTTCAATGGCTCCAAAAGCCGCTCTGCCAGCGGTTTGGCCGAGGTGAGCCTGACTTTTGAAAACACCAAGAACCTGCTGCCAACGGAGTTTAGTACCGTTACG
>CAMLEX010000742.1 GCA_946479055.1 uncultured Bacteroidota bacterium
TGATACAGCAAGGAATAATCATTCGAAAATCCCTCCGTTGAAAATAATTGTTCTGAATATAAACCGCGATCCGGTTTTCGAAACTGCGTATGTCGCTTAAGAGGAATTTTTCCTAAACTATAATAATGGGGCATAATGCTTTTTTTAATTTCTCCAGCATAGGTGCGATATCTTCTTTTTTACAAGTGCCCACACTGATCCGGTACCAGGGAGAATGGCTGGGAGAGCCGAATACAGCAAAGTGTAGTATGCCGATGCCCGCTTCATTCAATAATAAGGTATGGGCCTGGGGCAGTCCAATTCTTACGGTCAGGTAAATAGCCGCCTGCGGGGCAATGGCATCTACGGGAAAACCTTCTTGCTTCAAAGAAATAATGCCATTATAAATTAACTGTAAACGTTCCTGCAATTGTGCTTTGAACGCCGACAAGTATTCCGTTACTGCCGGTGAATTCGACAGGAAACTGGCAACAGCTTTTTGTTCCGCCATCGGCGCCCAGGCACCTACATGTGTTAAGATGGTTTTCATTTTATCCAGCACAGCGGAAGGTCCGAATGCCCATCCAACCCTTACACCTGTTGCCGCAAAGGATTTACTGATCGCATCCACATAGATGACATACGGACGTATAGCAGGACATACCGATACAGGATCATGATGCTGGTTTGTACCATAAGTTAATTGCCAGTACATCTGGTCAAAAAGTATATACAATTTCTTTTCATGATCGGTGCGTCGCCTGTTTTCTTCCAGCACCAGTTCACAGATTGCTTTTATATTTTCTTTTTTAAAGGTGGTGCCCGTAGGATTTTGTGGTGAGCAAAGGGCCAGGAGTACGGCATCTTTTACATGCGGCGCTATTTCTTCCGCAGTTGGCATAAAATGATTGACAGCTGATGCTTGAATTTCAACAGCAACCCCGCCAACAAACTTTGTATAATAATGATTGTTCCAGGATGGGACGGGATAGATCACTTTTTCTCCGGGATCAACAATAGTTCGGTAAAGTGCATAGATCAGCGGCCGTCCGCCGGAGCTCACTACTACTTCTGATGGATCATAATGGATTCCCTGAAAAGTTTTGGTGAAAGAAGCAATGGCTTCCCGCAGATCTAAGTTCCCTTCCGCCATTGGATAGTTGGTAAACTTCCTCATATAAGCATTGACGATCTCTTCTTCTAACACTTCGGGTATAGGAAAGATATGCGGATCAAAATCACCTACCGTAAAATTATAAATGGTTTCTCCGGCTTTTATTCTTTCTTTAATCGAATTGCTGATCACCAGCATGTGTGAACCCGGTAATGTTTCGGCTATAGTTGATAGTTTCATTTGTATATCTTTTATTGATTTTTGGTCAAATGGAATTGACGAGTATATCTAGTATTTTATTTTGGCCTCATCGAACTCCGTTTCGTCATAAAAATTTTTCGTCGCGGGTTCATATGAATTTGCTCGAAAACTTTTATGGCTCATTTCATAAGTTTCCCCTAGCCTCCTGTTCCAATTCTATGGCTTCAAACAATGCTTTAAAATTTCCTTTACCAAAACTCTTTGCTCCTTTCCGTTGTATGATTTCAAAGAACAAAGTAGGCCGGTCTTCTACTGGTTTACTGAAGAGTTGTAGCAAATAGCCTTCATCATCCCTATCTACTAATATTCCTAATTCTCTTAATGGTTCCAGGTCTTCATCTATAGCACCTACCCTGCTTAGCAGATCATCGTAGTATGTTGTTGGTACTTGTAAGAACTCTACTCCCCTGCTTTTTAACACTCGTACTGTTTGAACTATATCATTGGTTGCTACAGCCACATGCTGCACGCCTTCGCCATTATAAAACTCAAGATATTCTTCCACCTGGCTTTTCCTTTTTCCTTCTGCAGGTTCATTGATGGGAAACTTTACATAGCCATTTCCATTACTCATTACTTTACTCATCAGTGCTGAGTATTCTGTAGAAATATCTTTATCATCGAATGAGAGAATATTGCGAAAGCCCATTACCTCTTCATAAAACTTTACCCATTTGTTCATTTGATTCCAGCCTACATTGCCCACACAATGATCTACGTATAACAAACCAGTATCGGTAGTTGTAAAATGCGGATTACTCCATGCCCGGTAGCCGGGCAGAAACACTCCGTTGTAGTTTTTTCTTTCAATGAACAGGTGAACAGTATCGCCATAGATGTGAATACCGCTTATCACTACTTGTCCATTGCTATCGTGCATGTGCTTTGGAGCCCGGAAACTTTGTGCACCTCTTTGGGTAGTCTCCAGCCAGGATGAGGAAGCATCATCTACTTTTAATGCAATGATCTTTACGCCATCACCATGCTTGTATATATGATCGGCTATTTCATTATCAGGTCTTAACGGAGTAGTGAGTACGAAGGTTAATTTATTTTGCCGCACTGCATAGCTTGCCCGATCCATTACTCCTGTTTCGGGACCTGCATAGGCCAATGGCTGAAAGCCAAACGCACTTATATAATAATGTGCCGCCTGTTTGGCATTGCCAACATAAAATTCTACATAATCTGTTCCATGAAGAGGCAGGAAATCAGTTGCCTGTTCCGGCTTTTGTAATTCAGTTATTGTTTGCATAGTATGCAATGTATTTATGATAAAAAAGAGGGATATCAATTTGAGAAAATGAGAACGCGCCTGAACTATTAAATGCTTTCCATGGCAAGTGCTATTACAAGATGTATATAGCTCTTCCGGAGGTCAGTGAAGATTTTATGTGAATAGTCGGGTCTCAAGTTTGTATGAATAACAAGGGGCTAAAGTATATAATGAATAAGAGAAAGAATAATTTTTCTTAGGAAATGGGGGTACTTTATGCGAACGGGGTTTATGGGAATGCAGGCAGTGGTTATTGGCGGATGAAATGGGAATTGCCTGCGGCAATTTCATCTCATTTTTCACTTCGTGAAAAATCTTTTTACGCAATTCGAATTACTGGTCTCGTAGATCGTTTAGGTCGTAGCAAACCCCAGCTTGATGATTTTTTTAGATCGACACGCT
>CAMLEX010000743.1 GCA_946479055.1 uncultured Bacteroidota bacterium
TTACTTACCGAAAACAATATCATCCGGTAATTCATTTTTATCCGTATCGTGATCAAATGGGAAATGAGTATACAATGCCTCACCTATATCTGCAACACATTGGCAAATACCTTCAGCATAATTTTCCCGGTTAAATGAACTAATCATTTGTTTTACCTCCCTGACCCAGTATTCATTTCCCACTTTGGCATGAATGCCTTCATCGCCATATACAGCGAGTTGATGATCCTGAACGGCTACATATACGATCACAGCATTGCGGTCATCAGTTTTTTGCATCTGAAGTTTAAAGAATATCTGACCGGCTCGGTCAATTGCATCCATATAGGGACAACGGCTTTCCACAAAAACCCGTATCTCACCGCTGGTACGTCTTTCTGCATTACGAACTGCTTCAACAATACGTTGCCGTTCTTCAACAGTGAAGAACTCTTTTCTTTTTTGCCAGGGAAAAATTTTCAACAGTAATTAGTTAACAGGTAAATCAGAATTTTACTTCGGGAGCTTTTTGAGCACCATCATCGGCTTTAAAACCTTCTTTTACTTTAAACCCAAACATACCCGAAAAAAAGTTCATAGGAAATGAACGGACTTTTGTATTATAAGTATTAACGGTACTGTTAAAATCATTTCTAGCCACGTTGATCCGGTTTTCAGTTCCGGCCAGTTCTGCCTGGAGGGCACGAAAACCTTCATTAGCTTTTAAATTGGGATAGTTTTCTACAACAACCATTAACCGGCTCAATGCACTACTCAACTCCCCTTGTGCAGCTTGGAATTTGGCAATATTTTCTGAGGTAAGATTAGCAGGATCAACTTTCACACTGTTCAGGTTCTTGTACCTGGCTTCAATTGTTTGAATCAAAGTTTGCTGTTCAAAGTTGGCTTCACCTTTTACAGTATTTACAAGATTAGGAATAAGATCAGCCCTGCGCTGGTAAGAGCTTTGAACATTGCTCCAGCTATTTTTAACCGTTTCATCCTGTTTTACCAGTCCATTATATCCATTGCATCCCATAACTCCGAGGATAAGAACGATAGCAAGAATAATAATTAAGGTCAGGTTTTTAGTCCCTTTCATGGTCAATATTTTTTTGTGTAAGAATAAAATTAAGGTTTTTAGCATTTCATCAACTTTAATTTTCCATTCATCAGGAATAGCGCCTGCTTCCGGTGTTTTCATTTAATTCTGTGGTATGGTTTTAGACGCCGTTTTCATACAATTGATACAAATGAGTTTTTTAAAAAATTCTATCTGGCTTGTACTTGCATTACCGGTAACGATTTCTTTGTATTGTAAAAAATCGAGTAAAAATGTAGAACCGCCAGGTGCTGTAGAAATAAGAGACAGTGTGATAGCTGAAAATTTAAGTCATCCCTGGGAAATATTGTGGGGACCTGATAATCATATTTGGATGACCGAACGCGGTGGAAAAATAAGCCGGTTAAATCCTTCAACGGGTGCAATTACTCTTGTACTAAGTATTAATGAAGTTGAATCAAATGGAGAAGGCGGAATGCTAGGCATGGCATTACATCCAAATTTTGCAAATACTCCACAGATCTTTGTTGTATACAATTATGATAATGGCTCCGGCTACAAAGAAAAAGTCGTTCGCTATAATTATAATGGCACATCGCTGGATAATCCTTTAATTATTATTGATAACATCCAGGCTGCAGGGATTCATAATGGCAGCCGGTTGCTTATTGTGGGTGACAAATTATTTATTACTACAGGTGATGCTTCCAATCAATCCAATCCTCAAAATGTTTCTTCGGTCAATGGAAAAATTTTACGATTGAACCTCGACGGAACTATACCTGCTGACAATCCTGTACCTGGTAATCCTTATTGGTCATACGGTCATCGCAATCCACAAGGTTTGGTTTTTGCCAATAACAAACTATACAGCTCTGAGCATGGGCCCACCAGCGATGATGAAATAAATATAATTGAAAAGGGAAGAAATTATGGCTGGCCCGATGTACGTGGTTTTTGCGAATCCGCTGAAAGAGACTTTTGTACCGACCATAATGTAGTTGAACCTATCAAGGCATGGACCCCCACTATCGCTACCTGCGGTCTTGATTATTATAACGGCGACCTGATTCCACAATGGAAAAATTCATTGTTATTGGTGACATTAAAAAATGCCAGGTTATACCAGATGAAACTCGATGATACGTTTTCTTCTATTTCTATTACCAATGAATATTTTGTAAATAAATATGGAAGGATGCGTGATCTGTGTATTTCTCCAACGGGTAAAGTCTATATCTGCACCAGTAATGGAAGTAATGATAAGATTATTGAGATATCGAAGAAATAGTCTGTTTACTTTTTAAGTTTTACTATCTGGGATATGTTGGTTGTTACTTTCGCACTCACCCCATTTACGTTTTGAATACTGGAATTTGAAACTATTGTTTTTAATACCAACGTATCGTTTGACCAACTGATCCTGGAACCAGTAGGGATGGTCGCCGTAGGAGTGCCCGTGCCGCCACCGGATGGATCTAATGTAACAAAACCACTTTCAAAATATACCGAGTCAGTTCCTATCGCTTTATACTTTGTTGAGCCGTTGGAAAGTGGCATTTCCATCTCAAATTCCGTTTCGAGTTCGTCAATCAAAACGCCGCCTAAATAAAATTCCGTATTAACAACCGTATCGATTGAATAGCCCAACGCCGTGCTTGTGATATTTTTGTCATCTATTGTTACAGTACCGGTATTATTTTGTGAAATAAAACCGTACGATGAAATTATTTTTTCTTCGGCGGGCCCGATTCCGGCCGTTACAGAAGATTTAAAATTAGCAACCATGCCAACAAAATTCCACTTGCCAAGAATGGCGCTATTCACATTGTTTGAATCTCCCTGCAAACTTGATTCCTTTTGACAGGAGACTAAAAAAGTTCCGATTGCACAGATCAAAAACAGCGTTTTAGTTTTTCTCATTTTCATAAGCGGAAATATTTTGAACAACAATAATAATATAAAAATGTAAGATTTTAT
>CAMLEX010000744.1 GCA_946479055.1 uncultured Bacteroidota bacterium
ATATAAGGGAGATATAAAGTAGTGTCTTATCGGCATCGAAACCAACAGTATATTGATGCAAAAAGCCTACTATCACTAATAAACCAGTAAGAGCAAGTCCTGTGATGTTGGCTATTCTCATTCCTTTCCTGTTAGTAGTGCCATCTCCCAAATGGCTGTGCTTAGCGCCATATACGAGGTAAATATCCAAACCGATCAGCATCCATACCAACAAACGGATCCATGTATCCATCGGTAAGAATACCATCATGAATAAACAAGTGCCAATACCGAGAATAGGAACTAAAGGAACCAACGGAGTTTTGAATGCTCTTGGCAGATCCGGCATTTTGTTACGCATTACCCACACACCGATACATACCAAAATGAATGCAAACAACGTTCCGATACTTGTCATTTCACCTACCACTCTTGCAGGGATGAAAGCAGCAAAAGCGCTTACAAACAACATGAAAAGTAAATTGCTTTTGGCAGGGGTTTGTGTTTTTGGATTTACACTTGAGAAGATTTTTGGGATCAAACCGTCTTTACTCATACTGAAGAATACACGGCTCTGTCCCATCAGCATCACCAGTATTACTGATGAATATCCAAAAAGAATAGCTACTACAATGGCACGGTTCAGCCATGGATAGTCTGGTCTTATTACACCACTTGCATCCGCACTACCCATATGATCAATAGCAACTGAAACCGGGGCGATACCATCCTGGCCTACAAAAGTTGTATAACTGGTAACACCTGTCATTACGTGGGCAAAGAGTATATATAATATGGTACAGATAAGCAACGAGCCTAAAATGCCTACTGGCATATCCCTTTTTGGATTCTTTGCTTCCTGTGCTGCCGTGCTTACAGCATCAAACCCGATATAGGCAAAGAAGACTATAGCTGCCGCCCGGATAATACCGCTGAATCCAAAATCGCCGAAGTTTCCGGTATTGTCAGGAATGTAAGGGTTGTAATTGTCGTTATTAATATATTGCCACCCGAGGATAATAAAAGTGAGCACTACCGCAATTTTTACTGTTACAATGATGCTGTTTACAAAAGCACTTTCTTTCGTGCCTTTTATCAATAACAAACTCATTAATACGATAATGAATACAGCGGGAAGATTGATGATACCGCCATCCCATGGACCTGCTGTCAGTTCTATCGGAAGCTGAACGCCAAAGCCATCTAAAAATCTAACCAGGTACCGGCTCCAGCTGATACCAACTGTAGCCGCACCCACAGCATATTCCAGCACAAGGTCCCAACCGATGATCCATGCAATAAATTCACCCATCGTTGCATAACTATAGGTGTAAGCACTACCTGCAACGGGTATCATGGATGCAAATTCTGCATAACATAAGCCGGCAAAAAGACATCCCAGTCCTGCTACAATAAATGAAATAGTGATGGCGGGCCCTGCATGATTAGCAGCTGCCATACCGGTGATTGAAAATAAACCAGCACCAATGATGGCACCAATTCCCAATGCTACTAATCCTCCTGCTCCTAATGTTTTTTTTAATGTGTGTGTGCCAGTTTCTTGTGCCTCAGTCATCAAGGCTTTCATTGGCTTTCTGACAAATAAACTCATAAGTTGTGATTGTTGTTTAGAGTATTACTGATGCAGTTTTTTTAAATAGGCCGAAAAATAGTGATTTCTGCCAAAAATGAATAAAAAGATTTATTAACGGTTAACCTGAAACCAGTTCTGTCAATTTATTAATAATTCAAAGTAAACCTTTAGTTTTGAGGCTTTACCTCAGCTTTTGATATGAATAAACGCAAGGCCGGATTGCTTTCTCTTGTTTTGTTTACGGTGGTGGCTGTACTCCATTTTGTCCATTTAGAAAAGTGGGCTACTTTTTCTGATTCTGCATTGATGACTTCCCGATGGGTCGTTGTTGGCAGTCTTGTTTTGGTTGCCCTTTATAAAAGATCGCTGACTACATGGATATTGGTTGCGATGGCTGTAGGCATCGAAATTGGTCTTGATTTCAGGGAGTTTTCACAGAACCTGCAATTCTTAAGTAAGATATTCCTGCGACTGGTTAAAACGATTGTTGCTCCTCTATTATTCGCTACGCTTGTAGTAGGTATTGCCAGCCATTCCAACTTAAAGCAAGTAGGCCGTATTGGTTGGAAATCGCTTTTATATTTTGAGGTGGTAACAACTTTTGCGCTTATCATCGGTTTAGTATTTATTAATCTTACAAAGGCCGGAGAAGGAATTGTTGCGCCCCCTTCTTTGAAGCTACCTCAATCTTCTGAAAAGGCTTTTCAATCAAAAGTTATTTCCATTTTAGATAGCTCGGGAGTGGAAGTGCCGCAGGGGTTGATTGATCGTTTGCCCGACATACCGCCAAAAAATTGGCAGGACCATATCCTTGATATTTTCCCTGAGAATATTATTAAATCCATCTATGAAGGCAATGTGTTGCCCATCGTTTTATTCAGCGTCATTTTTGGTATTGCGTTGGCCTTATTAAGTGAGCGGAAGAAAAGACCCATGTTGGAGTTTACAGAAAGCCTTGCGGAAACGATGTTCAAGTTCACCAATATCGTCATGTACTTTGCTCCTTTTGGTGTAGGCGCTGCTATTGCAGTTACCGTGGGACATTTGGGTATTGATGTTTTAAAGAATCTGGCACTGCTACTTGTTACTTTATATCTTGCATTGATAGCTTTCATATTGCTTGTTCTCTTGCCTATTGCATTATTTGTGGCAAAAATACCAATACGGAAATTTGTACAAGCCATCCGCGAACCTGTCTCCATAGCTTTTGCTACTACCAGTTCTGATTCTGCTCTGCCAAAAGCATTGGAAAATATGGAGAAATTTGGAGTTCCGAGAAAGATTGTTTCATTTGTAATACCTACGGGATATACATTTAATCTTGATGGTACCACATTATATCTTTCATTAGCATCCGTATTTGTAGCGCAGGCAGCTGGCATCGATCTTTCATTTGGCGAGCAATTATTGATTGGTCTCTCATTAATGCTCACCAGCAA
>CAMLEX010000745.1 GCA_946479055.1 uncultured Bacteroidota bacterium
CCGGGCAGAAAACAATATAACCTCTGCTTACAAACCAAGGAATATTAATCCAACCTTGAGCCGGCTCTGGCTTTTCAAAATAATTTGCCTCATCAGACATCGCACCATAGTAGTAAAATATCACCGGGTACTTTTTGTTACTATTAAAATTTTCTGGCTTATATAAAGCACCTTGTGCATCTCTGCCATCCAAGGTCTTAAATGTTAGCACCTCGGATGTCAGCCAATTATAATCCCCTTCCGGATATATAGCAGTCAAGGGATGAAACTTTTTAAAGTCTGATGTATAATATAAGTTACGACTTTGAGAAGCGCTTTCAAGAGCCAACAAATAATGATCATCATTTGCCGCCTTTACTGGGTAGCCTTTAGAATGAATTGGCGCTGAATAGAGCAATTGAGGATCGCCACCTTTAATATTCAACCTGTAATAACCAGCATCCTTTGTCTTTCTGTTAAAAGCAGATAATAATACCGGCTCCTTTTCTGAAATTATTGGTTTATTGTTATTGAACTGAAGAATACGAAAAGTAATACAATTTTTGCGACCCATGTTGTTTGTTAAGTTAACAGGCGCATTTTTGCCAGTTAAGTCAAATTTCCAAATATCATATTTGTCATAAAATAATAAACTACCATCATCTTTAGTCCACCCGGCTAATTCAGGCATTGCTGGCTGCGTACCAGCCGAAATATCATATTTTCCAGGCAATAAGGAAATAGGTAGCCTCTCTGAAATGTTTATTATTTTGTCAGTAGCTAATTCATAACTATAAAGATTTCCATCAAAATCTTGAAAAACCAAATATTTATCATTTGGCGAAAACCCAATCGGCTGCTCTATTTGAGCTTTTATTAGTTTTTTATAACCTGTTACTAAAGAGAAAACGGAATAAATGTTATCGGCAGATGTATTCCAGTAATGTTCAACGTAATCTCCCTTTCTATAGCAAACCAGCGCAAAGTCATTGTTTAAAAACCGTATTTCTTCGTTTTCTTTTTCTAAGATGAAAGTGCGACGGGTAGTGCAGTTAATGACGGCTTTGTAATTCTTTTTCTCCTCTTTCAACTGTCTTGGTTGCATAATGGGATCCAGATAATTCCAAATGTCCACTTTGGCCGTAACCTTATCTCGTGCTGTTGCAGCCCGCTCATTTTCCTTTACAGTAAAAAAGATTTTATCTCCATTCTTACTAAACTCCAAGATGCTGCCTTCGTTTATTTTTAAATTCCTGTCAAGGTCAATTGTGCTGTTCTCTGCTAAAAGAATAGCTTTATCTTCTCCTGCTCTATAGTACCATATAGACTTACCGTTCAAAGGTTTTAAAGCGGTTTCTCCCTTTGGATATGTAAAATCATCAACTATAAATGCGGCTTGTGTTCCAGTTGCATCAATAGTGAAACTTTGCGCTTTAACACCTTCCCAAATTGTCGTATTTTTTTTAGTTAAAATATTTACCCATATTACCTGGTGTTTAAGACTGTCATTAGTTTGTTTTTCTACGTCTAACAATAACGAATTACCATCCTTGCTTACCAAATAATTAGAAATATTCCGGAAGGATTGTTGATCACCTGTTGTAATAGATTTTAATACTAATTCTTTATCTGCTGTTTTTTGATATAAAAGCCATTCACTTTTACCTTGGACGAATAACTTAAAAGAAGCAACTTTCGTTATATCTACAACTGAAGACGTTCCTAGTGTCCTGATGCATAAAGTATCATGTGGTTTTAGATAAACTAATTTGCGATTATCATTGGTAAATAAAATGTTATCTACATCCATCATTTCCAGTTTCCAATTTCCCAGAATATTCTTCACAACAAATGTTTGTCTTCCATGAGCCACTTTATTGATTCTATATATACAGTATTTTCCATCATTACTAATTATGGGTTCCTCCATCCCAACAGATGGCCATTTTGCAAAATCACTAGTATCAAGAACAGCTTTTTGCGCACTACAAAAAAGAATCGCCATTATATTAAACACAGCTAACAGAAATAACTTCATAATTGTATTGATTAAATGGAACTTTTTTAAACCTTTTTAAAAAATTGATCACTATTATAAAAGCATCATTTCACTTTCCAGGTTGGCTTACCCTCCTTCATTTTGATAAGCGTATTCACATAGTCTTCATCCGTTGCTCTATCTTGCATTTTAGCATTTTCATTCTCTAACTCAATAGCTTTTTGTTGCCATTCAATCGCTTCCTTAACTCTCCCCAGTTTGTATAGCAAATTTGCTTTTGTATCATAATATTGAACAAGAAATTGGGGTCTATCTTCTAAGGTTATTGAAAGATCACTCCATCTTAATGCTTTTTTCAAAACTGATTTATCGCTACACTTACCAAAAACGTCCCATGCGTCACCATTTAACGCCCATGCTGCACCGTTAAACCCGCCACCTTTTTTTGGAGGGTTCTTCTTAATACTCTCATCTTTGAGTTTCGAATACGTTGACCAATCCTTGATATATCTATAAAATGACAACTTTGATTCAGAAACTAATCTTTCCGAATACTCCGAAGTATATTTCTTTTGGATCGTAGAAGAAATAGTTGCCCACTCAGGTTTATTAGTAATTAACTTTTTATCCTTAAACAGTTTTTGCCAAATCTCTTCCTTTGCAATTACAAAATCAACTATTCTCTTTGCGTAGCCGACCTGATTAATTGCGCTATCAACAGAAGAACCATTTTGCAAACAAATTTTGAAAAATCGATCATTGGAGTTGATAAGTTCTGAAAACCCACCCTGAAATTCAATAATTTCTTTTTGCAGGGCTGCGTTATTGCCCAATGTATTTAAATAATTCTCCTTGTAGTCTTCAGCAATTATTTTAGCAATTTCTTTGTCCCCAATATTGTTAGCCGTCGTAGCCAGGTAGCTCATTGAACGATAGTCTTTTCTCCCATTCAAATAATTTTCAAGTAGAACATTGTATTGTTTGGATGGGTCAGAAGCATTTCTCGCCAGAAGAAGAAAACTATTGACATCC
>CAMLEX010000746.1 GCA_946479055.1 uncultured Bacteroidota bacterium
AATTGTAAGATCAATGTTTTCCCTTCTTTTTCTTTCTACAACTTTATCCCACCAGGCAAGATGTTTTTCCAATGCCTTCTGCCATTCAGGAACTCTTGGGTCTGGCACCTGCGGTCCTTCAGGATAACCCACCCTCGCATGTATATGATCCGTTCTTTCAATTGCAAGCTCCATCGCTTCTTCCTGGTCCTCTAAATAGGATTCGGCTACACAAACCCAATGCGAGGCATCCAATGTTATTCTTAACTCCGGGTGCCGTTGCAAATACTGCTTTGTAATATGTGCTGCAAATGAAAATTTATTCCGGTGCGTTTCATGCACTATCTTTTGCTTCTTACCTCTGTATACTGATGCTGCATTAATAATCTCATCATTCAATATAAAATCAAAATGATCTTTTCCTGTTTGCGAATTAATCTTTTCTACCGGGTAAGGATTGATCTTATCCAGCCACTCGTTGAATAATCTCAAATGCTTTCCAAAATCACTTTCATAAGTATCATAATGCTGTGCAATTATTTTAAGATTCATTTTCCCAGCAAGGCTCCATACCTCATCTAATTCTTTTTCCGAGACGTCGCGGGCAATCGCATATTCAATCCCATCATACCCAGCATCTTTCACTTTCTTACAGAACAGTTCCCAGTTTAGATCTTCACTTCCCCATCTCGGACAATAAAATTCAATCTTCATAATTGCTTCTTAAAGTCCCTCTCCTTCAGGAGAGGGATTTAGGGTGAGGTCGTTTTGATTTTTAAAACTTCAGGACGCAGAAAAGGCTTGTTCATATCCACCGTTCCTTTCCATTCATAAGGATCATTTCCTGCTATCATTACTATATCTCTCAGATCTTCTGTCGCCTGCAACTTCCCATCCTGGTCCCAAGGCAGCATGGATTCAGCACTCATATAATGATTCACCAATGCAGTCCTGAAACAATCAGTCGTCTTATTGCTGAGAGAACTATGCAATGTGTACCCATTAAAAAATACAACTGAACCATTTTTTACTTCCACCGGCAGCATATCGTTTTTATTGGCTGATACATCAATAGTATCTACATCTGCATATTCGGAAGATTCATTTTTTACTCTTTGCATCATGTAGCCCGGACGACCTGGAATTATCCATAAACATCCATTCTCTACTGTTGCATCATCAATCGCTATCCATGCGCCTACTAAAGATTTATCTCTTGTCGGAATATAGAATTCATCCTGATGCCAGGCTTGTCCTTTCTTTCCCGGCGCTTTTACAAATAACATCGACTGCATACATTTCAAATTCGGGCTTACGATTGCAGTTAATACATCTACAATTTTTGGATTGAACAATGAAGCATGAATCACTTCCGAAATCTTATGTGGAAAATGAATAGCCACATATTTTTTTAATACATCACTGTCCGGCTCATTCGCATCCACCGGCAACATTCCGTCCACATATCCACGTTGGCCCTTGAATATAGCCGCAGTTTCTTTTTTGAGTGCTGCAATTTCATTAGCAGTCAAAAGATCAGAGGCGATCAAATAACCATACTCCTTATAAAAATCAATATTCTCCTTATTGATCCCTTTGTTACTGATATAAGCATGTTCTTTATTCATAAATCTTGTTTAATTGCATTTTCAATTTTGATGCCTTTCGTTCCCCTCTCCTCAAGGAGAGGGCTTAGGGGCGAGGTAAACAAACTTTCAATTTCTTCCAATGTTTTTCCCTTAGTCTCCTTCACCTTAAAAAGCATATAAAAAAACGCTACTGCACACATTGCCGCATAACAATACATCGTTACAGAAGTTCCCAAGTTCTTCGTCATCACCGGGAAAGTATAAGTCACGACAAAATCTGCCAGCCATAAAGAAAGCGTGGCAATGGATAATGCAAGTCCCCGAATTCTGTTTGGAAAGATTTCGGAAAGATAAACCCAGGTAACAGCCCCGAGTGTACAACCAAATGCACCTACATAGAGCAGCATAAAAATCAGCACTACATAATTATCAAAATACTTGTATTGAAAACAAAGCGCCACCGCAGCCAATGATATTCCCATTATCAAACTCCCGGCAAGCAAAAACTTTTTCCTTCCCACTTTATCAACTAACCCGATGGCGATAAATGTTGAAACCACATTAACTACACCGATGCCGATAGTTTGCAATAATGATGATGAAGAGTCCAATCCTGTTTCTTTAAAGATCACCGGTGCGTAATACAGGATAGAGTTGATGCCCGTCACTTGCTGAAATATGGCTATCAATATTCCAAGGAACAATACCGGCTTGTAGGTTTTGCTGAAAACCTGCCTTAATGAAATATGTTTTTCATGATGAAAACTGTTTTCAATCTCAGACAAGATCTTCTGCGCATCCTGTCTTCCGGAGGTTTTTACAATAATGTTGACGGCTTCTTCTTTTCGTTCTTTTTTTATCAACCACCTCGGCGTTTCAGGCACCAATAACAGCAACGCCCAAAACAAAAGCGATGGTGCAACCTGTGAAGCAAACATCCATCGCCAGTTATTCTCTCCGGTTCTATCAAATAAATAATTAGAAAAATAGGCCAGCAGTATTCCAAACACAATGGCTAACTGGTAAAATGCAACAAGCCTGCCTCTTAGTTTTGCTGGTGCAATTTCAGCTATATACATCGGTGAGACCATGGCTGCCGCACCAACTCCCAACCCACCTATCAATCGAAAGAAAACAAACACATACAGATCCTTTGATATTCCCGCACCTATGCCAGACAAAGCAAATAATAGTGCACAGATAATTAATACAAATCTTCTCCCATACTTGTCCGCAAACTTGCCCGCAAATATGGCTCCAATGGCACAACCGATCAATATCGAACTCACCGCCCAGCCAAGCATGTACTCATCCAATCCGAAATAAGATGTGATATAGGGAATAGTACCGGAGATGATCGCCGTATCAAACCCGAACAGCAAGCCGCCCAGGGCGGCAACTGCGCTGACTTTTATAATAAAACTATTGCTTCTCAT
>CAMLEX010000747.1 GCA_946479055.1 uncultured Bacteroidota bacterium
ATGACCATAAAAAAATTATTTTTTTGATTGATAAGCCTTTTGTAATATTCTCTTTAGCCTCGCTGGCAATACATGGCTTACAAACCACGAGGGGTGAAAAGGTTTCAATGCTTTTTGTAAAAGAATGTCGACTTCAGAATAGTGAGCGTTATTATTTTTAAGATAATGCTTTAGCCAGTAAAGAAAATATTTCCTTTCGCGCCTGTACGCACCTCTTTCGTGAGAAGTATGTACTAAGGAGCCGGGTCGTTGTCTGTATCTGTTTTTGCAAGTGGAAGAGATGTAAACCGGCTCATGCAAATAGAATTTAATTAAGAGAGACTGATCGTCGTACATTCCCCTGAATGATTCATCAAAAGCGCCATGCCTGGTTAGTATTTCTTTTTGAACAAGCATCCCGCAAATGCAGGGTGCAGCTCCCTGGCCTAAGGGGTATAATGTCAACGCTAGTTGTGGTGGGATGTACAAACGGTCCTGCTCTGCACCAATAGTGACAATTTCATTTTTACGACCGCTATCATCCCAGTCATACCAATATTCTGAGGCTTCACAGATCATTGCCGCCGGGTGTTGCTGCATTATAGTTAACAGGGTAGATAACATTTCCGGGAGCCATATGTCATCTGCATCCAGGAAAGCGATTAACGTGCCGTTCGCATTTTTAATGCCAAGGTTTCTGCTTATACTTGATCCCTTATTGACATGATTTTCATGTTCCAGGTAAATAATTCTTTCCGGGTATTCAGCTGCAAATGTTTTTGCAATATCTGTACTATTATCAACGGACCCGTCATCAATAAGCAGCAACTCCCAATTGTTATAGTCCTGTTTTAAAACACTTTCTATAGTTTCCCGGATATACAGCTCTGTATTTAAGAAACAGGTAATGATAGAAATTTTTGGTGTACTTACGCTCATGACTGATTTTTTTTATAGCGCTTATTGAGCAAACCATTTTAATAGCAGTTGCCTTAGTTGGTCACCACTATAATTGGTGACTTGAAATCTGCCAAGTGCAAAAGGATCAGCATACTTTTTCACCTTTTTAGCATTCGTCGTAAAAGCTGCTTCAAAACCCATTTGATTCAATATTGTGATGGTTAAATCATTATATTTCCCTGAAGGGTATGCAAACAGGTCTATTTTTTTTTCCGTGATTTGTTCAAGAAGAAGTTTGTTTCCTGAAATCTCTTGCTGCTGTATGTCTTTATTGTAAAAAGGAAGGGCCGGATGCGAAACCGTGTGCCCTCCAATATGAAACAATTGGCAGGCCGATAATTCTTTTATCTGTTCAGAAGATAAACAGGGATAGGCAGGTTGGGAATCCTGAGCAGTGCCAGCCCATTTTCTTATCTGTTCCATTAATTTCAACTGGCCCTGGTGAGGTATTGCACTAAAATATTCCCAAAGTTTGTAATAAAGCCTGGAGCGTAAAGTTTCAGCAGGATTGAAATAAATATAATTTTTATGCTTGTTCGCAAGCTCCTCGTTCAACACGGTTTCTTCGCCAAGGTCAAAAGAAAATGCATAGCCATTTATATCTAATGATAAGATTTGAGGGAGCTTTTGAGTTTGTAACAGGATTTGGGCTAATTCATCCCACCAAAATTCATTTGCTGAATTAATACTTTTTGAAGGAATAAAAAAAGTGGCAGGAAGATTATATTTCTCTAAAAGAGGCTTTGCGATAAGATAATTATCTCCATACCCATCATCAAAGGTAATGGCAACACTTTTTTTGCTAATTTTCTTTTTCTTCAGGTCCTCAATAATCCGGGGCAAGGGTTTAACGATATTTTTTCTTTCCAATAACATTAAATGTTGTTCAAAGTTTTCGGCGCTGACTGCCAATTGCCAGGGGTCAATGGGGGGATTTGCAATGCGGTGGTACATTAAAATAACGACATCCCGTTTAAGAACATATTTTATCCTTTGTTTTATATTGAACATCAATCCGGATTTTTAATTGTCTTAACTGCAATAATTACCTGGAAATGGGGATCATGATAATCCAATTTTTCTTTCAATATTTCAGGCAAACCCATACCATATAAAAATGCAGATGCTGTAAATACATTGCCAAACGATTCCACGGTGGTCTGGCCGCCGGGAAAAGTTTCTGCCATTAAAGGCTTGAATGCCCTATCCGTGAATGCCCAATACCATGTTGAATTCCATTCACCGTGATCGATGGAAGTAATGTAAGGTACGGTGAGGAGCAGGCTACCACCGGGTTTTAAAATACGGTGACAGGTCTTTAGCGCTTCTTTAAAATCATATATAAGATGTAAAGTTTGGGTAAAGATGATGCAATCGAAAATATTGTCAGGTATATGCGGTGCATTACTGATATCGCCAATTAGGGTAGCCACAGGATTTTTTTCATCAACGTGTAGAATGTCACTTGTGCTTACCTTCTTTCCACCATATAATAATGTGTAAGAATTATCGCCGATTTCAAGTACTCGCCCTGTAATACTTTCCGCTTCTTTTTTCAAAAAGTTTTCAATATAGTATCTATCAATGGGTCCTCCTCTGTCATAGCCAAATGCTTTGCTGAAAGGGGTCAGGCGATTAAAATCTCCCAATCTAACATGGTTGATCGGAGGCGGTGATGATTTGGAAGAAGCCAGCCTGCGCAATCCTCTAAGAATCGAATACGGGATAAATTTTTTAATTGAGGATTTGATCATGATTTTATTTCATTTGCAAAGCGGGTAAATCCGATTTTATTGCCGACCAACTTACGGACCGGGTGTACAACGATGAATTTAAAAAAGAGATAAGGCCGGGCTTTTAGCAAAAAGGAAAGATCCCTTTTAAACAATTTGGTCTTGGCTGAACGAACCCTGAGATAACTTTTCATGGCATAATATCTTCTCCAGAATAATTGACCTCTTTTATACGCCTCGGTTTCCGCACTCGTTTTTAACAAGTCTTTTTGCCGGTGCAATACACTTAACGCAGATGCTAACATTACCTCAAAATCTAAAGACAT
>CAMLEX010000748.1 GCA_946479055.1 uncultured Bacteroidota bacterium
CATTCACGAAACAAGGGAATGGATCATCCGCAATTCACCTGTGCCCATTGGCACCGTACCTATTTACCAGGCATTGGAAAAAGTGGGAGCGGCAGAAGATTTAACCTGGGAAATTTTCAGAGATACGCTGATAGAACAAGCAGAACAAGGCGTGGATTATTTTACCATTCATGCCGGCGTATTACTTCGGTATATTCCGCTTACCGCAAAACGCATGACAGGTATTGTGTCCCGTGGGGGAAGTATTATGGCTAAATGGTGCCTTGCACATCATAAAGAAAATTTTTTATACACGCATTTTGATGAGATCTGTGAAATCATGAAGGCGTATGATATTGCTTTTTCTTTAGGTGATGGCTTGCGTCCGGGTTCTATTGCCGATGCTAACGATGAAGCGCAGTTTGCCGAATTAAAAACACAAGGCGAGTTGAACCGTATTGCCTGGAAACATGATGTACAGGTGATGAATGAAGGACCGGGTCATGTACCTATGCACCTGATCAAAGAGAATATGGAAAAGCAATTGGAGTACTGCCAGGAAGCGCCATTTTATACACTTGGACCATTAACCACGGATATTGCTCCCGGCTACGATCATATTACATCAGCCATTGGCGCCGCTATGATTGGTTGGTATGGAACAGCGATGCTTTGTTATGTAACACCGAAAGAGCATTTAGGATTGCCCAACAAAAAAGATGTGAAAGATGGTGTGATCACTTACAAGTTGGCGGCACATGCTGCTGATTTAGCGAAGGGTCATCCAGGTGTACAGTACCGCGATAATGCGTTGAGTAAAGCAAGATTTGAATTCAGGTGGGAAGATCAATTTAATCTTTCTTTAGATCCGGATACGGCAAGAGAATTTCATGATGAAACCCTGCCTGCTGATGGCGCCAAGGTGGCTCACTTCTGCTCCATGTGCGGACCCAAATTCTGCTCTATGCAGATCACGCAGGAGATCAGGGATTTTGCAGAGAAAGGCATGCAGGAAAAATCGGAAGAGTTTGTATTGGGTGGAAAAGAAATCTATTCATAAATGCTGTTTGTTATTTCTGATCCGATGATGCGCAGTGATGATGCAGCCCTTATCAATTCATTATTTGATGAGGGCATGGAAGTTTTCCATTTAAGAAAACCATCTGCTGCTGCACCAGCAATACAACACCTGTTGGAAAAGATAAAGCAAGATCATTATGCTAAAATCGCATTGCATCATCATCATGAATTAGCAGAAAGATTTGGCATTACACGGTTACACTATACCGAAGAATGTAGAAAGAAAACGGATGCAAAAGAATGGTCGCTATTAAAAGAGCAAGGGTTTCACTTGTCAACTTCTATTCATCAAATAGAAGAAGCAAGTACAATATCTGACCAATTTGATTATGTTTTTTTCGGACCTGTTTTCAACAGTATTTCCAAAAAAGGATATATGGCGACTGTTACAGAAAATTTCATCGTTCCAGGTAAAAAAAGAAAACTGGTTGCTATTGGCGGAATAGATGAAAATAATGTATCAAAGATTTTACAAAAAGGTTTTGATGGCGTAGCTGTTTTGGGTGCTATCTGGCAAAGTCCTGAGCCGGTAAAAAGTTTTAAACAAATAAAAAAAGCATGCAGTCCGATCGTCCGATAGTCATGAGCCTGGCGGGGCTTGATCCTTGTGGTGGTGCAGGCCTTTTTGCTGACATCAAAACATTTGAACAGCACAAAGTGTATGGCTTGGGCATAACTACAGCGCAAACGCTGCAAACAGAAGATGCTTTTTTCTCCATCCGTTGGGAAAGCGATACAAGCATACTGGAAGCTATAAGTAAGATGCTTGCAAATTATAATGTACAGGCAGTAAAGATTGGCATCGTGCAAAACATCCAGTCTCTGCACCGGATTGTTTCATCCATCTATGCATTTAATAAAAACATCCCGATCATTGTAGATCCCGTTATTCGTTCAACAACTGATTTTAATTTTTGGCAGGAAGGCTTTGATTCAGCATTGCTGTACCAGGTTTTGCAAATGACAGAACTCATCACGCCAAACTATAAAGAGGTGATGCAACTGGTACCCTGCGCTGATGAAAATGAAGCGGCAGGAACATTATCGGGCTACTGCAATGTTTTATTAAAAGGTGGGCACAATGAAAATGAGCCGGGCGTTGATTATTTATATACCTCAACAGGTATTCTGAAATTAGAACCACATACAGTAACTATTTTTCCCAAGCATGGTTCAGGTTGTGTGCTTTCTTCTTCTATTGCAGCTAATATGGCATTAGGCAATGGGCTGGCTACCGCCTGCCGCAAAGCAAAGTTGTACACAGAAAAATTTTTATTAAGTAACCAATCATTATTAGGCTTTCATGTTTCCTAAACTACAATACATATCGCAAGGCGATACAGCTGCAGAGCAGCTACGAAATATCGAAGAAGCGCTGGATGCCGGATGCATTTGGATACAGCTTCGCTTCAAAAATGCAGGCAATGATACAGTTATTGCCGTTGCTGAAAAAGTGAATAAGTTATGCGCCGATTATAAAGCTATGTTCATAGTTAATGATCATCCATCCGTAGCAAAAGCTGTAGATGCAGATGGTGTGCACCTGGGCTTGCAGGATATGCCGGTAGCTGAAGCAAGAAAGATAATGGGTGGCGAAAAGATCATCGGTGGCACTGCAAACACATTTGAGAATGTAGCGCAACGCTATAATGAAGGTTGCAACTATGTAGGTGCGGGACCTTTCCGGTTTACCACTACCAAAGAAAAGCTTAGCCCCATTTTAGGTGCAGAAGGGTATGCTGACATCATTACTAAAATGGAACAAGCGGGAATCGATATACCTGTTTTTGCCATTGGTGGAATCCTTCCTGCTGACATTGCAAAAATTCTGCACACAGGTATTTATGGAATAGCTGTATCAGGAGTCATCACTAATCATCCCGACAAAAAACAAATTGTTCATGCAATAAATTCTTTGATTTATGCAAAA
>CAMLEX010000749.1 GCA_946479055.1 uncultured Bacteroidota bacterium
GAAGGTAGCAGATTTTAAAAAATGGATGGGGAAATAGAAGTTTGAAGTTTGAGGTTTGAAGTTTATGGTTGTTGAACGTCGAAGATGCTGAAATATGTTTGGCATTTTCTATTTGATGAAATTTCAAACCTTGGACCTATAAAATCATTTCGAGTTTTTCAATAGTTAAGGGCTAAAATTTAGATTTGTTTATTACAGTAGGATTTTTTTTGCTAAAAAAACCAAACCTCAAACCTCAAACATCGAACCTCAAACTTTCTAAATACTCATTTCCAACTTTACAATACTACCTGTATTCAAATTTGATTCAATATAGAAGGAAGAGTCAATAGCCGATGCCCGCCGGCGCATATCGCTTATACCACGACCCAATGCTCCGGTTTCCAGGTCAAATCCTTTACCATCGTCTTCCACCAGCATTATCAGTTTAGCGTTTCTTAACCGCAGATTTACCCGGATATGTCTTGCATAGGCATGCCTGGCCGCATTGGTGACGGCTTCTTTAAAAATGGATAGCAACTCGTATCGGTACTCCATATTCAGCTCCAGTTTCAGTACCGCGTTGTCTATATCAAAAACAATTATGATGTCATGCGAGTTTTCAATCTCAGCCGCAAACTCTTTCATCCGGGCGATAGTATCCGGCAAATTATCATTGCCCGGATTAATACTCCATACCATATCATACATGGCCTGTACCATCCTGTTGCTGGCATCACTTATCTGGCCGATGTATTCTTTGGTTCGGGGTACATCAGTGTCTATTTTATTTTTCGCCAGCTCACTGGAAATATTGATACTGCTTAGTGAATTACTCATGTCTTCGGTAAGACTGGTGGCAATTCTTGTACGGATACTTTCCGTAGCTCTTATCTTTTGAGTTCTTTGTTTATCTATCCAGTAAAAAAGGCCAACCGTGGCGAAAACGGCAAGACCTAAAAACCACCACGTTCTCCAGAAAGGAGGTTTTACCTTAATGACAAGTTTGATAATATTCTTTGATGGGTTACCCTCCGCATCTTCACTAAAAGCCATAAATGTATAGGTACCCGGTGGCAGGAAAGAATAAACCGCCGTATTGGATTTATCCGCTACTTTCCAATCCTTATCCAGATTTTCCAATTTATACTTAATAATATAGGTCCCATTATAACTCAGGCCGGAGAATTCAATGGCAACTGAATTATCCACGGGCCCCAGTTCCACCCAGTTGCGCAACAGTAATGAATCAACCGGTAGCGATTCATTCATGAGCCGGAAACCGGTGATAGCTACATTCGGGGCCGGATCATTGATACGTACTTTTGAGGGATCAAAAACAACGAACTGGTTGTCTGCCCCAAATGCAATCTTCCCATCAGGCAACACATGCGACGCCGCTACAATAAAATTATCGTTGGCAATGCCATCCTCGCGGTCGAAATGGATGAATATCTCATTGTGCAGGTTCACCCGGAAAAGACCTTCCGTCATGGACATCCAGATATAACCTTCGCGGTCACGCTCTATAGATGAAATCAAGCCGGCTGCAGATTCAGGCAAAGGGATGGTCTTTATTATTTTTTGTTGCCGGGTATTGAAAATATATAAGCCATTAGCGACTATTACCATGGTAGAATCATCATAATCGATCACATCCACCGACCCGTCCCAAAGCAGTTTTCTTTCCGGTGGCTCTTTCGTTCCAAAATGCAGCATTATTTTATCGGTATCAGGGTCGATCACATATACGCCGGCTGCGCCTGTACAAATCCATACATACCCTTTTTTATCTATATGGATCTTGAGTATTCCGCCACGGGGTATTCCCTCGTATTTCGTTATCCCATCATCAAAATTTTTTTTCCCTTTCGCGGCCGTCCATTTAAAAACACCCAGGCTTTGTGATCCTATCCACAAATTACCAAACCGGTCCACCCCCAACTGTCGCGTGGTCTTTTTTTCCATAAGGGCCGGGTTATGATATTTATTGGAACGGGTAGCCAGATTAACTTCATATATTCCCGGTTGTGACGCCATCCAGATAATACTGCTGTCGGGCGAATAATCCATATCCCAGATCCACGGCGATGACTCGTCCTTGATACCGAATTCTTTTGTTGAAAGCATATTGTAATCGCGGTCAAACTGGTACAACCCATCGCTCCAGGCGCCCATTAACAATGTACCTTTTTTGGTATACAGGAAAGACATCACACTTCCATCTCCCGGTATCTTATGGGTTCTGTTGAATTGCCGGATATTGGTAAAGAACTGCGCGGCAGGGTTAAAGCGGTACAACCCGTTATTACTGGTACTGACCCATATATTTTTTTCACGGTCCTCGTAAAGATTCCTGACCATATTAAAATCAATACTTCGCTCATTGCGGTAACCATTGAGGACAGGTACAAAGCTTTTGTCCTTTTCCTGGAACTTTGCAAACACACCTAAACCGTTTACCCATATTGTTCCGTCCTTCTGCTGTACAAACCCATATACTTCATGATAGAACTTATAAATTGTATAGAGGCTATAATCATGCAGAAACTCTTCGCCTGTCACCAGGTTAAATGCATAAATAGCAGGGGCGTTTTTTGTCCACCAGGTATAGAACCAGAACCTGTTTTGCTGATCGATAAAGACGCCGGCAGGCACCAGCACATAGCCTAGTTTATCAATTAACGCTTCTTTTGCGACATTATGACCCCAATAGCTTACCTGGTTGGTGGCCCGGTCATAGACAGCCATGCCATCTCTCCGGGCGATCCAGTATTTACGTGTACCGGGTTGATGTTTAAAATCAATGATCTTCCACGCTGATAACTCCGGGATAAAATTATACTCCGCCGAAAACTCCTGTTTCTTTTCATTCCAGGTAAGAAATTCATGGCTTTGAAAATTGAGAAAGATGTTGCCTTCTTCATCGGTTGCCAATCCATGGGGGATATGGGTTTGAATGGTCGAATCCTTTAGCTTCACTTTTACTTCGCGGTATACAAACCGT